>CACBDX010000004.1 GCA_902538155.1 uncultured Alphaproteobacteria bacterium | reverse complement strand
AAATGTCAAAATATTAAGTATATATCATTTCCTAATTAACGATAGTTTTGGTATTTTTATATAATGATTTTTAGATTTGTAATATTATTTTTATTCATATCATTTAATCTCTACTCAGCAGATTGTGAAAAACCAAAAATGCCATCTGATGAAGAATGGAATAGTTGGCTTTCAAATATAAAAAAAGAAGCCTTAGAAATAGGCATAAGTCAAAATACTATTTCAAAACAATTAAATAACGTTAAGCCACAAAGTAAAATTATTATGCGTGATCGATGCCAACCAGCATCAACAATGACTCTAGATGAGTATTTATTTTATACAATTACAAAAGATAAAATATTTGTGGGAAAAAATTTTTTAAAAAAACACGAGGATTTATTAAAAGAAATTGGAGAACATTTTAAAATACAACCTAGGTTTATAGTAGCTGTATTAGGTATGGAAAGTTATTATGGAAGAAATCAAGGAAAAATTAATTCCATAATTGCAATAACAACTCTTGCATTTGATAGAAGAAGAAGTGATTTTTACAAAAAACAATTATTTGCCGCTCTTGAAATTTTAGACAAAAATCTTGTTCCTAGTGGAGAATTAAAAGGAAGTTGGGGTGGGGCAGTAGGTATGACTCAAATGATACCGACAACTTTTTTAGAAACAGCATACGACTGGGATGGTGATGGTATAGATATATGGAGCAGTTATGCAGATGCGTTTGCTAGTACTGCAAATTATTTAACTTCATTAGATAAAAATCCATGGTCTAATGATAGCACCTGGGGAAGAGAAGTGCTTCCTCCAAAAAATATTTCCTCATCTTTCTTTGATTCTATAAAGCAAGTTAACCCCAAAGGCTGTGGCGCAGTTAAACGTAGATCAATCCCAAAAACATTATCGGAATGGTCAAAGTTAGGATTTACAAAAATCAATGGAGATCCTTTACCAATAAGAGATAATTTAGAGGCTAGATTAATAATGCCAGATGGGATAAACGGAAGAATGTTCATAGTTTATCCAAATTACAAAAATATTCTTTATTATAATTGTTCATCATATTATGCTGTATCAGTAGGTCTCCTAAGTGATAAAATATCTAATTAGTTTAATACTTATTTTATTTATATTTTCTTGTAATGAACTAGATCTTAATAATGTTTCTGAAGTTGTAGAAAATAGCACAAACAAAATAGAAGAAATAATTGAAAATAAAAAAGAAGATAAAAAAGAAAAAAATCTATCAAAAAATAAACAAATAAAAGATAATATTTTTTATTATGTTGGTGAGCCTTATTTTATTGAAGGAGTTAGTTATACTCCAGAGGAAAATTATAATTATTCAGAAATTGGACTTTCTTCTTTTTATGGTAAGGAATTACATAATATTAAAACCGTAAATAATGATTACAATAAAGTTACAGAATTACTTGGTAGGCATAAAACTCTACCTATTCCAAGTATGGTTAAGGTCACTAACTTGGATAATGGCTTATCTATAAATGTAAAAATTATAGATAGACATGATGATAATGCAGTTATTATTCAAGTATCAAGAAAAGTAGCTCAACTTCTTGGTTTTTATAAATCTAAATTAGCTACTGTAAAAGTAGAAATACTTTCTGATGCTAGCAAGCAATGGAAAAGTGTTGCAAATTCGTTAAATGAAGAAAATTTTGATGTAACTATCTCATCTGCTCCAACAGATATTGTATCTATTGAAGAAATTGATGAAATTTCAGAAACTAAAGATGAAACTAATACAATTATAGATGAGCCAATTGAGTTAAAATCAGAAAAAATAACTTATTTTAAATTATATTTAAGAGTAATAGGATTTGAAAATTATGAGAGTATTCGATCAGTATTAGATAATTATGATAATAATTTAAAATATACTTCAGAAAAAAATAATTCCAAATATGACGTAATTATTGGTCCTTTAGAAAAAATAGAAGCAAATAATTTGGTTTCATACTTTATCTCAAAAGGTTATAAGGAAACTGAAATTCTTATTGAATAACAAATAAAGGTCATAATTAAGAATTATTAATATTTATGGTAAAAATTTTTAGCTTTTTTTTATTTTTTATAATTTCTTTTAAACTTTACGCTATTGATACGAAAGCAGAGCAAGCGGTTGTTATTGATTTTGATACCAACGAAGTTCTTTTTGAAAAAAATTCTAATACAAAAGTTATACCTGCTTCAATGACTAAGATCATGACTGTTTATGTTGCATTTGATAGAATAAAGAATACTAATTTTGCAATTTCTAATGAATGTAAAGTTTCTCCTAAAGCATATAAAATGGGTGGTTCTAGAACATTTTTAGAGATAGATGATAATGTAACAGTTGATGATTTATTAAAGGGTATTATTGTTCAATCTGGTAATGATGCTTCTATAGCCTTGGCAGAATGCTTAGGTGGTACGGAAGATGACTTTGCTAAACTTATGAATGTTTATGCAGAGCGCTTAGGAATGAAAAATACAAACTTTATTAATTCATCTGGGTGGCCAGATGATAATCACTATTCCACTGTTTATGATCTTGGAATTCTTTCAAATGCTCTTATTAAAGATTTCCCTCAGCTCTATTCATACTTCAAAATGGAAGAATTTACTTATAACGATATTAGTCAACCCAATAGAAATAAGCTTTTATATCAAGTTCAAGGAGCTGATGGATTAAAAACAGGCTTCACTAAAGAGTCTGGTTGGGGGATAGCGGCTACAGCATTGAGGAATGATAGAAGAATTACAGTTGTTATAAATGGCACAAATAGTTCTAGATCAAGATTAAATGAGTCATCTAACTTAATAAATTGGGCATTTAATCAAACATCGCAACAAACATTAGTTGAAAAAGATCAATTTATTAAAGAAGTAGATGTATGGCTGGGTAGTGAGAGTAGTATTAATTTAATAAGTGAACAAAAAGTAGTATCAACATTATCATTTGATCAAATTCAATTAATGAATTCATCTATTGAATATACCAAACCAATTTCTGCCCCAATAAAAAAAGGTGATGAATTGGGAAAATTAATAATTGGTATTGATGGAAAGCCAAAAATAGAAATACCCCTTATTGCTGAAAAAGATGTATCTGAAATTAATCCTTTATTTAAAATTTTTGCTGCAGCAAAATACTTAATTTTTGGAAGAAGTTTAGATGAAATTAAATAAAGGTTTGTTCATTACTTTTGAAGGACCCGAAGCTAGTGGAAAGTCATCTCAAATATTACTTTTATCAAAATATTTAAAAAAAAAGAAAATTCCTTTTATTATATCCAGAGAACCAGGAGGAACCAATTTTGCAGAAAAATTAAGAAAATTAATTTTAGATAATAAATCCACAATTAATAATTTAGAAGAATTACTTCTTCTTATGGCTGCTAGGTCAAACCATATTAATGAAGTAATTATACCTAATCTTAAAAAAGGTAAGATTGTCATTTCAGATCGATATGCAGATTCTTCATTTGTTTATCAAGGATATGTGAATAAGTTTGGTATTAAAAGAGCTCAAAAACTTCATAATGAACTTCTAAATAATTTCTTTCCTGACTATACTTTTATTTTTAAAATCAATCCAAAAGAAATAATCAAAAGATTAAAACAAAGAAAAGTTAAAAACAAATATGATAAATCTAATTTATTATTTCATCAAAAAGTAATTCAAGGATATAAAAAAATAGCAAATCCAAAAAGATATATAACTATAGATGCTTCTTTATCTAGAGATATAATTCATAAAAATATTATTGAAAAATTAAAGTTGTAATTAATGATTGAATTAATAGGTTTTGAAAAAGAGTATAATGATCTTCTCAACAGATACGAATCAAATAATCTTCCAAATTCAATTTTAGTTCATGGATTGAGTGGCATAGGTAAAAGAACTTTTCTTAACAAATTAGTTAAAAATATTATAAATATAGAATTTAAAGATAATAATGTTGATCATCATTTAAATTTATTTAAAAATAATACACATCCAAATATAAAAATAATTGAAAAAGAAATTGATAACAAAACTGGAAAAATTAAAACTAATATAACTATTGATCAAATTAGAAGATTAAAAACATTTTTAAATTCAACATCAATAATTCAAAATTCTTCTAAAATAGTTATCATTGATTCTGCTGATTATTTAAACATTAGTTCTGCAAATAGTATGCTTAAAATTCTAGAAGAACCGAAAGAAAATAACTATATTTTTTTAATATCAAACCAGATTTCATTACTTCTGCCAACAATTAGATCAAGATGTTTGAAAATTAAATTTAATACTCATAATTTAACAAATTTTACTAAAATTATTAAAAATAAAATTGATGAAATATCTAATGAAGAAATAAATTTTTACTTTGAATTAACTTATGGATCACCTGGAAACACTATTCTTTATTATAATAATGATTTCTTGGATATTTTCCAATTATCAATTAAATGTCTTTTATCAAATGATCTAGATGATGATAAAATAAATTTATCTAATATCTTATCAAAACTTACTAATGATGAATTTAATAATTATTTATCAATGCTAAAGTTTATCCTAATTGTTGCTAATAAGCTAAAAGTAAACAGAGATGATAAAAGCTTAGTTAATATGCCAAATTATCTAGAGTTAGAGTCTTTATCTGTAAATCTTAGCAAAAAAAATCTTATTGATAGATTTGATTATTTAACTAATAACCAAAAAGAATTATTTAGTTTAAATCTTGATAAAAAAATATTTATATTAAATTTTTTAACTCAATAAAATGAATTTTTATATAACTACTCCAATTTACTACACTAATGACATACCTCATATAGGTCATGCTTATACAAGTATAGCTTGCGATATTATTGCGCGATATAATAAATTATTAGGAAAGAATGTATTCTTTTTAACAGGTACAGACGAACATGGGCAAAAAGTAGAAAAAGCTGCTATTAATTCAAACTTAAAACCTAAAGAATTCGTCGATAAACTTTCAGTTAATTTTATTAATTTAATACCTTTTTTAGGATGTGAAATAGATGATTTTATACGAACTACTGAAGAAAGACATATTAAAGCTTCACAAGAACTTTGGAGGCAATTAGAAAAAAATAATCAAATATATCTTTCAAATTATGAAGGTTGGTACTCAGTTAGAGATGAAGCATTTTATTTAGAAAATGAATTAAAAAAGATTGATGGAAAATATGTTACGGATAATGGATCACCTGTAGAATGGGTTAAGGAGGAGAGTTATTTTTTTAAGCTTTCAGAATGGCAAGATAAGTTAATCAATTATTATGAAAAAAATCCAGAATCAATCTTACCTAAAACGCGATATAATGAAGTATTAAGTTTTATTAAAGGTGGATTAAAAGATCTGTCTATTTCAAGAACAACATTTAATTGGGGAGTGCCAGTTCCAAATAATTCGAAGCATGTGATGTATGTTTGGATTGATGCATTATGCAACTACCTAACTGCAATTGGTTATCCAGATATAAATAATAAAAATTATAAACAATTTTGGCCTGCAACACACATTGTGGGGAAAGACATATTAAGATTTCATGCAGTGTATTGGCCAGCTTTTTTAATGGCTGCAGGCATTGAGCCGCCTAAAAGAATATTTGCACACGGTTGGTGGACAAATGAAGGACAAAAAATTTCTAAATCACTTGGTAATGTCATTGACCCTTATGAAATAATTGATGAGTATGGTTTAGATCAAATAAGATTTTTTTTATTTAGAGAAGTACCCTTTGGGAATGATGGGGATTTTTCAAAAAAAGCAATTGCAAATAGAATTAATGCGGATTTATCGAATAATTTTGGTAATTTAGTACAAAGGATTTCATCATTTGTAGTTAAAAATAATGATTCTTTACTAAAGCCAGCAGAAAATTTAACTAATGACGATCAGGATTTAATTAATATTCTTCAGAATAAATTTGATGAATATTGTAAATTTATGGATAATCAACAGATTGATAGAGCAATTAGATCTGTCTTGGAGTTAATATCTGCCGGTAATGCATATGTTGACACTCAAGCACCATGGACACTGAAAAAAACAAATAAAATTAGAATGGAAGAAGTTTTATATATTGTCACAAATATAATTATTAAATCTGCTATTATGCTTTATCCAATAATCCCAACTAGTTCTAAGAAAATTCTTAGTATTTTTAACTATAATATGGAAAATAATAAATTTAACAGCTTCACTAAACTAATAAATCAAAATATAAAAATAAATAACCCAGAACCAATATTTCCAAGAATATTGAATGATTGATTCACATTGTCATTTAAATTTTAAAAAATTATCAGAAAATTTTGAAAATATCATTAATAATTCCAAAAAAAATAATATTCGCTCAATATTATCAATCAATACCAAACCTGAAGATTTCCAGGATCATTTAAATTTAATAAAAAATTATAATTCTATTTATCTCTCATATGGACTTCATCCAAGTGATGTTCAATCAATGAACCAAATTGAATTACAAAACTTTGATCAATACTGTAATAACGAAAAAGTAATAGGAATAGGCGAAACAGGCATTGACTTGTATCATGATGATCAATTTCTCAAAGAACAAACAAAAGTCTTTGAAACCCATATTGAAGCTTCAATAAAGCATTCGTTACCAATTATCATTCATCAAAGAAATTCTGAAAAAGAAATTGTAGATATTTTAAAAAATTATAAATTAAATAATTTAAAACTAATTTTTCACTGTTTCACCGGTTCAAATCAGCTATTAAATTTTTGTTTAGAGAATAACTACTACATTTCTATTTCTGGAATAATAACATTTAAAAATGCATCAAATTTAAGAGATATAATTAAGGATGCTCCTTTAGATTCTATACTTATAGAAACTGACAGTCCTTTTTTAGCACCTGAACCAATGAGGGGTAAAGTTAATGAACCATCTTTTGTAAAGTACACAGCTGAATATTTGGCAAAATTTTTTAAATTATCCTTAGAAGAATTTGAAAAAATAACTGATAATAATTTTTTTAATTTGTTTACGAAAGCTAAAAGAGATAATTATCTGTAATGAAAATAACAATTTTAGGCTGTGGAGGATCTTTCGGATCACCTTTAGCATGGAATAGACATGGTAATATTGATCTTAATAATAAAAGAAATTTTAGAACAAGATCATCTGTATTAATTGAATATAAAAATACAAATATTCTAATTGATACTAGTCCAGACCTTAGACAGCAACTTTATAATGCTAAATGTACTAATATTGATGCGGTTCTTTATACCCATATTCATTCTGATCATACATCAGGTGTGCCAGATATGAGAGCAATGTCATTAATAAATAAAAAAATTATCCCTGCATATATGCCTAAAGAAATGATTACAGAGATGGAAACAAATTATAAATATATTTTTAAAGGAGAAAAAGATTATTTACCATTTATGGAAATTAAAGAATTAGATTCTAGTATAAATTTTCAGAATATAAATATTGAAACATTTAAACATAATCATGGGTCAATTGATGTTCAAACTTACAAGATTGGAAATTTTGCTTATTCTACAGATTTAAAAAAATTTTATAACAAAGATATTGATAAATTAAAAAATCTAGATCTATGGATAGTTGGTTTGTTAAGAGAGGATTCGCATCCTTCACATGCTGGATTTGATCAAATAATGGAGTTCATTTCTTATATTAAACCAAAACAAACTATTTTTACTCATATGACAGCTTTACTAGATGAAAAACAATTAATAACTAAGTGCCCAACAAATGTTAAACCTGGATATGATGGAATGATTATTGATTTATGAAATCAGAATCTATTGGTTTCATAGGTGTAGGAAACGTTGGTTCAAACCTTGCAAATAATTTATTAAAATCAAATAATAATGTTTTTGTGTATGATAAAAATAATCAATCTTATTCAAGATTAAAAAATCTAAAAAATAAGCCTTGTAAAACCTTAAAAGAATTAACTGAAAAGAGTGATATTATAATAACCTGTTTACCTTCACCAAAAGCGGTAAGCAAAGTTTTAAAAACTATATTAAAATATTTAACTAAAAAACATATCTGGATTGAGATGAGTACTACAGATAAAAACGATATGATAAGTCTATCCAAAAAAGTAACTAGTAAAGGTGGAAAAGTATTAGAATGTCCTATTACCGGAGGAGAACATAGAGCTAAATCAGGGAATATATCTATTTTAGCTGCAGGCAAAAAATCAACTTTCAAAAAATGTTTCCCAATTTTATCATTGCTTGGTCATGAAATTTTATATTGTGGAAAAATTGGAAATGCCTCAATATTAAAAGTGATTACAAATTATTTAGCATCATTACATTTAGTAGGTATAGGTGAGGCTTTGAGTGTTGCAAAAAAAAATAAAATTGACTTAGGGTTAACGTATAAAGCTATAAAAATAAGCTCTGGGAATAGTTTTGTAAATGAAACTGAAACAAAGGTCATACTTGGAGGCAGTTATGATGTTGGATTTACAATGGATCTAGTCAATAAAGATATAAATCTTTTTAATAAACTTGGAAAAAATATAAAATTAGAACTGGGAAATTATCTAAGTAAAAAATTTAAACTTGGTATCAAAATTTTAGGTGAAAGATCATTTAGTACTAGTATTATTAAATTAATTGAAAAAGATGCAAAAATTAAATTAAGAGCAAAAAATTTCCCAAAACAATTAATTGATAAACAAAAAAAGCAAAAAGGTGTAGAAGTATAATATGTCAGATAAAAAATTGTTACCTGCCGATTTAGATCCAAGAAATCCAAGTTATGCTTACAAAAATAAATATAATGAACATGTAGAAAATACTGATCAATTCAATAACTATGTAAAGTCTGCTGAAGTTAAAAAAATTACTTCTGGAATGTTATGGGGAGAAGGTCCTGCTTATATTCCTCATTTAGATACATTAGTCTGGAGCGATATACCAAATAACAGGATGTTAAAGTTATCAAATGATATAGTATCTGAATATAAAAATCCCTCCAACTATTGTAATGGAAATACTATTGATAAAGAAGAGAATGTTATTTCTTGTTCACATGGAGGAAGATGTATCTATAAAACTAATGATAATTTAGAAGTGGAAGTCTTAGTTCATAATTATAATGGTAAGAAACTTAACTCGCCAAATGACCTATTTGTTAAATCGGATGATACAATTTGGTTTACAGATCCGCCTTATGGTATTCTATCAGATTATGAGGGATATCCTGGTGAGCAAGAATATGGTGGCTGTAATGTGTTTTCTTTTGATCCTAAACTAAATACTTTAAAAGTTATGATTGACGACCTTGATAGACCAAATGGAATTGCCATTTCTCCAGACGAAAAAAAACTATATGTTGCAGATACTGGAGAAAATATCAAACATTTGTATGTTTATGATATGGTAGACGGATTACCCATTAACAGAAAATTAATTTATGATTTTAAACCCTTTTTCTCCGATGGTTTTAGATGTGATAAAGATGGTAATGTTTGGACAAGTGCAGGAAAAGCAATTAAATGTTTTAATCCTCAAAACGAATTAATTGGGCAACTTATAATCCCTGAATTAGTATCAAATTTAGAATTTGGAGGAGTGGAAGGAAATATCTTGTTCATAACAGCTACAACTAGTTTATATTCAATTGAATTAAATCAACAAGGTGCCAGATTTTATGAATAAACCTTTATCTTCAGGAAAGTGCGAACCATGCAATGGAAACACTCCTAAATTAGATTATCAAGAAATTAGTAAATTTTTATCTGAACTTAATGAATGGTCAGTCAATGACAATCAAGAAATGATTTTCAAAAAATTTAAATTTAGCAATTTTAAAAAAGCGATATCATTTGCAAATGAGGTAGGAGAAGTAGCAGAAAAAGAAGGCCATCATCCCGACATATCAATAGGATGGGGTTATTGTTTAGTTATGGTCCATACTCACGCAATAGAGGGATTATCAGTTAATGATTTTATATTAGCTTCCAAAATTGATTTAATTAAAAGTTAATTTAATGAAAAAAAAAATTTTTATTTGCGGTATTAGTACTGAATGCTGCTCTTATTCAACATTAATACAAAATAAAAAAGATTTTGAGGTTTTAAGTGGAAAAAAACTTTTAAAATATATAAATTTTTCATTTTCCAAACATAATAATATAACGTTTGTACCAAATAAATTTTATAGAAGTTTACCTGGTGGGCCTGTAGATAAAAAATTTTTTTTAAAAACAATTAACAATATCATAAATGATTTAATAAAATCAAAACCTATTGATGGTATTTTACTAATCATGCATGGTGCTATGTATGTTAAAGGTATTAGTGATCCTGAAGGTTTTTTTATTAAACAAATTCGCTCTAAAGTATCTAAAAACTGTAAAATATCATTATCTTATGATCTTCACGGGCAGATGACTGATTCAATTATAAAAAATATCGATTATTTTGCAGCATATAAAACAGCCCCACATATTGACGTTAAGCAAACTTATTCAAGGGCATTGAAAATGTTAATAGATGGAATATTAAAAAATAAAAAAAATCATATTATTTGGGAAAAAATACCAGTTTTAGTTTCAGGCGAAATGTCATCTACAATGGTTGAGCCATGTAAAAAAATTTATAAAAATCTTAATATTTTTAATAAATTGAATGGGATTAATGATTGTAATTTACTTATAGGATATGTTTGGGCTGATACTAAGAGGGCAACAGCTTCTGCAATTGTAAATTGTACAGATATTAATATCGGTAAAAGAATTTGTAAGAAAATAGCACTAAGTTATTGGAATAATAGGTTTAATTTAGTTTATGATATGAAATCTTACAAGTTAAATAAGATTTTTCATGTAGTTAATAAAAAAAGATTTACAATTTTAGCCGATAGCGGAGACAATCCAACAGCTGGAGGAGTAGGTAGTAGAATAGATGTATTAGAGCACGTATTTAAAAACAAGATAGAGAACACACTATTTGCAGGAATTTATAATGAAGAAATTTTTAGAGAGTTAAAAAATAAAAAAAACAAAATTGTCATAAAAGATAGTATCTCAAAAAAGAAAATTTCTATTTCAATTGATAAATTTTATCTAAAAAATGATAATGCGATTGTAATCTCTAATAATAATACAGTAATTTTTACTAAATACAGAAAACCTTTTCATTATCTAAGTGATTTTAGGGAATTAAATATAAATTTAAAAAAATATAAAATATTGATTGTAAAATCAGGATATCTTTCACCAGAACTTAAAAAACTTAAAGCAGATAATTTTATGATTTTAACAGATGGATTTGTTACCCAAGATTTTAAAAGAATTAAAAATTTATTTAGGGAAAAACCAATTTATCCTTTTCAAAAAAATTTTAGATATAATATAGCTATTTAATTAAGTACCACAAAAAGTTTCAAATACTTTTTCACTTTCAAGAGGTGGGGTAATATATTTTTTATTTTCTATTTTCTCATAAGGATTTTTTAGTAATTTTTCGAATTCATATAATTGATTGTAATTATTGCTGTACACTTCATTAATTATTTCTTCAATAATATGATTCCTAGGTATAATTTGAGGATTAACATTTTTAAATTTTCTTATTTTATTATTTTTATATTTTTCTTCCCAATTTTTAAAAATCTTTTTATCAAGAGTATTATTTTCTAAATTTAAAAATGTATTTGTATAATCAAGTTTATAAATATGCATCAAATCTAAAAATTCTTTAACAATTTCTTCGTTATTATTATTAGTATCTAAATTTAATTTCATAGACATCATTATTAACCAAGATTGATCAAACAATTTTTTATATTTATTTAATATATCTTCGATTTTTTTAATTGCTGTTTTTTCATTTGAATCAATTAAATGAAGAAAAGTTTCAGCAAATCTTGCTAAATTCCACAACGTTATTTTTGATTGATTTTCAAAAGAATATCTTCCCATTTTATCAATTGAGCTAAAAACTTTTTTTGGATTATATTCATCCAAATATGCTGCTGGACCATAATCTATAGTTTCACCAGATAAAGACATATTATCGGTATTCATAACACCATGAATAAAACCAACTCTCATCCAATCTACGACTAACTTAATTTGTAAATCACAGATTGTCTCATAAAATTTTAAATATTTATCATCATTATTATCTATATCAGGATAAAGCCTTGAAATTGTATAAGATATAAAGTTTTGAAATTCCTCTCTATTTTTTAAAAGGCTTCCAAATTGAAAAGTTCCCACTCTAATATGCGAATTTGCAACTCTAATTAAAATTGCGCCAGGCTCTAATCTATCACGCAATACATTTTCACCTGTAGTAATAACAGCTAGCGCTCTGGTTGATGATATGCCAAGATTATGCATAGCTTCACTCAATATGTATTCCCTTATCATTGGACCTAATGCAGCCTTTCCGTCTCCATTTCTAGAGTAGGGTGTCTGCCCTGATCCTTTTAACTGTATATCTACCCTTTGTTTATTATTAGTAATATGTTCACCAATAATTACAGCTCTACCATCCCCTAAAATTGTAAAATTTCCAAATTGATGTCCAGCATAAGCTTGAGAAAAGTAATTTTTATTTAATTTATTTTTTCCCAAAAGAATATTACACTTCTCATCATCATTATATTTACTAAAATCTAAATTTAAGTCCCTTGCAAGATCATTATTAAACAAAACTAATTTTTTGTTTCTAAAGTTTTCAGGATTAACTTTACTATAAAAAATACTAGGTAGTTTCGTATAACTATCTTGAAAATTCCAAACCATATTGAATAAATATATATAAATTTTTTAAATTTAACATCTACAACTTTAGTATATAAGTATTAAGTCAGTAATGAATACCATAATTGATATAGTTAATCAGTCAAAACATCCAATAGATAGCGATGAATATATACAATATTGCAATGATGAAATTAAAAAAAATTCTATACTAATATTAAATAATTTTTTAACAAATGACTGCTTAAGTGAATTAATTAC
This sequence comes from uncultured Alphaproteobacteria bacterium, assembly GCA_902538155.1. Lineage (GTDB taxonomy): Bacteria > Pseudomonadota > Alphaproteobacteria > HIMB59 > CACPNW01. The sequence goes on along the minus strand of CACBDX010000004.1, from coordinate 37,269 downwards.
TGAAGCACATGGATTACAAGATCAAGCTTTCTATTGTTCTCAAAATCATACTATCTTACTTAATAAACAAGATAAATTAAGTGACTTGAATGATCCTTTAAATAGAGAGGTCGTTAGTGATAAAGGTTGTGTCCCTCATGATCTGTTAGATCAGCAATCAAAATTAAATATTTTATATCAATCAAATATTTTTAAAAATTTTTTAAAAGGTGTCTTAAATTTAAAAGATATTTATCCATACAGTGATACCTTATCTTCCATAAATTATAATTATTATCAAAAATCACAACAGCTAGGATGGCATTTTGATAATGCATCATTTGCTATCACTTTAATGATACAATCATCAGATAAAGGTGGTGAATTTGAATATGTTAGTAAAGGTAGAAATTTTTCTGAAAACTATATCGATAAATCATATATTAAAGATATTTTAGATAGAAAAATTCTACCACAAAAAGCAGATGTTGATGCCGGTACTCTTATATTATTTTATGGTAGAAATTATTTGCATCGTGTAACACCAGTAGAGTCTGAAAAACCAAGAATATTAATAACACTTAATTATAATGAAGAAGAGGGCACAATGCTCTCTGAAAATGCAAGATTAACATTTTTTGGTAGAATTAACTAACTATGATTAAAGAAAAATAATTGTTTTCCATTTACCCGATAATTATTAATCAATTTTTTTGCTTCTTCTGAAGTAATCCAATCAATATATTTTTTAGCCTCTTCAATATTTAAATTATTATTTATCTTATTGCTTACTAAAATTATCCCATATTGATTAAATAATGGTGGTAAATTTTCACAGACAATTTGTAGATTTTCTTTTTTATTAAAAGCTATCCAAGTGCTACGATCACTAAGAGTGTACGCATTCTTTTGATTAGCTATTAATAATGTTGAGCCCATTCCCTGACCAACACTGAGATACCAATTTTCTTTAAATGGTATATTTATATTTGATAATTCCCAAAGCTCTTTCTCCTTTTTGTGTGTTCCACTCTCATCACCTCTTGATACAAATAATAATTTTGATTTTTTTATTTCAATCATTTTATTTTCAATTGAAGAGCATGTTTTGTTATCTTTTTTTGGCCCTATCAAGACAAAATCATTATACATCAAATCATATCTTAGGGTGCCATATCCCTTATTCATAAATTCTAGTTCTGATTTTTTATGATGAACTAATAAAATTTCAACATTTCCATCCATTGCAACTTTAATTGCCTGACCTGTTCCAAGAGATAATGCTCTGACTTTTATTTTATATTTTTTTTCAAATTCTTTGTTAATATATTCTAATAAACCCGTATCGTGTGTAGAAGTTGTGCTTGCTATGGTTATATGTTCATCATCAGCTAGAGCATTCTTAATCAAGAATAATAAAATAAATATAAGTAAAACTCTAATCATAAAACTTGATACATCTTATAGTACTTACTAAATATATTTATATATTTTGAAAGGATAGTTATGAAAATTATTAAAGTTTTAGAAAAAACTGAACTAGTAATAGTAGATTTAGAGGTAAATTTAGGTAAAGAAAAAAGAAATGGTTTAACATTATGTGTTAAATATAATGGTGATTATTATCCATTAAATACTGCACATGATGGAAGGCCAATTTTAATGAATAAAGATAATATAATTAAAAATTAAAATTCAATTTTTTAATTATAAACATAAAAATAGCATAAGCTATTGCAGTGCTAATTATTGAAACTATCAAAGAGAAAAAAAAGTTTTGTTTAAATTTTAAAAGTATTGGTAAAACAATAAAAAATACTATTGAAGGTACAGTCATTACAATTGTGCTATAAGAGAGATCTATAACTTTTTGATAGTCTTTTGTATCCCAATACAACCAAACAAATGCCAATAGTGAAGTCAATGGTAAAGAAACAATAATTGCGGCAGTCCAAGTATATTTTTTAGCTATTTCTGAAACAGCAACAATTATAATTGCACTGATTAGTGTTTTAAGAATTATGTACATTTTTACTCACATTGGTTCGAGTTGCTATATAAACACCAAAAGTACAAATTAACAACCCTATAATATCTATTAATAATAATTTTTCACCTAATACAAACCAAGCCATTACAGCTGTAGTTGGAGGTACTAGAAAGAAGAGACTTGATGTTTTAGAAGCTGTTCCATTTTTTATCAAGTACATTAGAATTGCGTAAGCTCCAAAGGATACCATAATGATTTGCCAAGAAATTGATAAAATAAAACGTGTATCAAAATTAATAAATGATATTTCAAAAAAAAATGAAATTATAAATAAAAATATTCCAGCACTTAATGCTTGATAAAAATTATTAACTGAAAGACTGATTTCATGAGTAAATTTTTTTTGCCAAATAGTAGCTGAAGTTGCTCCTAAAAGTGCAACAATAGAAGCAATAACACCTATTGTTGGGATTTCTGTTCCAATATCATAACCTATAACTAATATAGTGCCTAAAAAACCAAAAAATATTCCTATCCATTGCGTAACAGTAACTTTTTCTTTTAAAATAGGTCCACTTAGAATATTTGTTAAAATAGGTTGAAGGCATACAATTAACGCAGATAATGTTGCAGTAAGTCCCATAGAATAAGAAAAAAAAACTCCACCTAAATAAAATCCATGAAAAAGAATTCCCGTAATCATAGCTTGAAAGATTAAATTTCGATTTATTCTTATTCTTTCCCTAAAAATAATAGAAAAAATTAAAAAAAATGCACTTACAATACAAAACCTAAAACATAGTGCTGCAAAAGGGCTTGCTGATTGCACAATAAATTGACCACTTATAAAAGCACTACTCCAAAAAAAAATAAATAGATATGAAAGATATAGGTTCATTATAAATAATAATTCTATTCTTTATTTATAAATGTTATGAAAATTTATTCATAGAATAAAATGCTTAGCAATAAAATCAATTTTTTTTGTCCAAATTGTAGTTCAGATAAATATATTGGTAAAACTACAATAGGAAAAAACTATAAAGATGAACCATATAAAAATGTAACATCTGAAATACAATGCGCTAAGTGTTTTATGGATATTCCATCAATTATTTCAGAAAATATTTCTCTTGATAAGCAAAATGAAATGTCCAAACTTTGGAATGAAATATACAAACCATCACATAAAGAAAATGCTGCACAATGTTCAAAATGTTTTAGGTATTATTGGGAAATAGAAAAATATTTATCTGAAAATAATATTTCTGCAAAAGATATTTTCTATCAAACTTACAATCCTAAAAAATCAATTGGAGATTTAATTTGTAAGATTTGTGATCCATCATCTTTTAAATAAAATTAATGTTAGCATATATTCTTAATATATCAGGTTGGCTGTTATTACCTTTCATGGATGGTATTGCAAAATATCTATCTTCAGAAATACATTTCATACAAGTTGTTTGGGGTAGATATTTTTTTATGCTTTTAGTCAGTTTTCCACTAGCATTTATATTTTTTAGAAAAGAAATTAGTTTTCCTAAAACAATTTCAGTACAGTTATTTAGAAGTTTTTTTTTATTTTTATCTACCGTTTTTTTCTTTTATGCAATTTCAGTAATAACTTTAGCGGAAGCTTTAACGCTTGCATTTATCTCTCCAATAATAGTGACAATATTATCAATTTTTTATTTAAAAGAAAAAGTTGGAATTCATCGATGGACTGCAGTTTTGATTGGGTTTTTTGGTGTTATGATCATTATAAGACCAGGTTTTATAGAAATAAATTTAGCATCTTTCTCAGCTATTGCAGCAGGAATTTCATACGCTTTATACATAATTTATACTCGAAAATTATCTTTTACAGATAGTGCTGTTGTTACTTTGCTTTTTACAGGTATCGTAGGTTGTATTTTTATATCTCTTATTGTTCCTTTTTACTGGATAAATTTAGATTTAAGACAATTATTATTGCTTATTTTATTAGCTTCAATTGGAACTTTAGGACATTTTTTAATAATTCTTTCTTTAAGACTTGGAGAAGCTTCTAAACTAGCTCCTTTGGGTTATTTTGAGATCTCCACAAATATACTTGTTGGATATGCCTTCTTCGGTGATTTGCCTGATATTTGGATTTATTTAGGATTATCTTTAATTGTTTTTAGCGGTATTTATATTTTTATTAGAGAAAGAAGAGAGATTAAAAAAACTAATTAGTTTTTCTAGTTGTTTGATAAATAAATATTGTAACAGATCCAAGCAGTAGGGCTCCTCCTATAATTGTATTTAGAGGAGGAATTTCATTTATAACAAACCAAACCCAAGCAGTACCTAAAACACTTTCTAATAAAAATATTAGAGCTACTTCGTGTGCTGGAGCAAATTTAGGAGAAATTGTTAAAATCATAAATGGAATAGGAAGTATTAATAAGCACATTATGAAAAGAAATAAAATTTGATCATTATTTAAATCAAAGTTAATTCCAAATGGTATAGCGTAAAGAGCTGATATTAAACATCCTAATAAACATGCAGGTACCAAATCTTTATTTTTAAATAATCTAACAAGAACCATACTAAAACCCATTCCTATTGCTACAATTAGAGCCATAATATCTCCATATAATCCTGTAGTTGTAAAGCTTCCTATTCCAATTATTATCATTGCAAGCATAGCAATTAAAATCACTATCCATGTAAAAAGACTTGGTATTTCTTTAAGTATAAAAACTGAAAATAATGCAGCAAAAATAGGAGCTGATGCAATTAGAACTAATGTATTAGCTACAGCAGTATTTTGAATTGAATATACAAAACAAATATGAGTTATAGCATAGAGAATAGCGTAGATTATCCCTGGCACACCAATTAGATAAAATGATTTAAGAAAAGATCTTTTGTAAGTATAAATGAGAAAAATTAGTATCGTAACAATTGGTAGAGCGCTTCTATAAAATATTAAACTAAAATCATCTAAATTTACTAATCTAATAAATAAACTATCAGGGCTAAGTATTAAAACCCCTACAAATGATAGTATAAGCCCCTTATTTCTTGTTTTCATAAATATTTGAAAATAAATAGATTATTAATATATCTATCAGTATCGTTCTTTAATTCACACTTGTTTTTATGAAAAAATTACTTTTTTTATGTTTTATTTTTTTATCACTAAATACTTACGCCTTAGATTCAAATAAATTAATAAACCTCGATGATTTAAAAATACTTTTTGATCTTCAAAAGAATGATTGGAACGAAAATGTTCTTTTTCTCATAAAAAAGAATTCATTTTCTAAAGTAGATAATGACTCAGATGTATTTTATTTAAAATCAATATTTAATGATGGCGAAATAATTACAATGCCAATTTTTTCTAAGGATATTGTTGAAAAAATTATATTTGAATATATTTTTTTAGATCACAATAAAAAAAGTTTAAAAATTATAAATAATCATTTTAATTCGTTTAAAAATTTTTGTTTTGAATATCTCTATAATGACATGTCTATACGAGTAGTTATTACTAAATGTAATTAATTAAAAACCATTGATGTAGCTTTAAAAATTAAACTATGTCTTTTAGCTAATTCTAATTTATCATTTGAATATCCACCACCTATTACTGTCGCAATAGGAATTGATTTATTTTTAAAAAATTCTAACACTGTAATATCTCTTTTTAATAATCCTTCAGTTGTTATTTTTAAATTTCCTAATTTATCATTCACATGAATATCAACTCCAGTATCAAAAATTACTAAATCAGGATTAAAATTTTTTATACAACTATTAAGAGTTTGATATAATATATCTAAATATTCATTATCTTCTAAATTATCATCTAATTCAACATCCATGTCACTTATTGATTTTCTAAATGGAAAATTATTTTTACAATGAATAGAACATGTAAAAATTTTATCATTATCTTTAAGGATTGAGGCTGTACCATCTCCTTGATGTACATCAGTATCAAAGATTAATATTTTTTTTACTTGATGGGTTCTTATTAAATGTAATGAAGCATAAGCCAAATCATTAAAAACACAGTATCCTGAACCAAAATCTCTATGACTATGGTGTGTTCCACCTGCTAAATGATTTGCTATACCATTCTTGATTGCTTCTTTGCATGTTAATAGAGTTCCATTAACTGCTAAAAAGGAGCGATTAGAAAGTGCTTCTGACCATTTAAAACCCAATCTCCTTATTTCTTTATCGGACAAAGTACCATTTTTAATTTTTAATACGTAATCTAAATCATGACATATAGAAACTTCATCAACACTTGATTTTTGAGGACTTAGAATTTTTGCACGATGATAAAAATCTGAAGTTTTTAATTCATTATATAAATCTGAAAACTTACTGGCAGTAAATTTATGATTTTCAGGCAGAGGAATGTCATAATCTTCGTGTGTTACCCAACTGATTTTTTTCATAAATTTGCCTCTTTTTAACTCAATTTATGCCTAAATTAATTTGTACATAGTTTATGTGGCACTAATCTACCAATATATATTTAGTGAGTAAATGTATTCTATCCATAAAGAATTAGTGTCACAACCAATATGGAATTTGTTTTAATATTTGATTTATTAATTATTTGTTTAATTGGTTTTTTTATTGTTAATTTTTATTGAATTAATAATCAATTTAAATAATATTTTAAGAATGAAAGATTTTTATGATCTAAATGGCTATTTTTCACCATTAAAAATTTATAATGCAAAAGAAGCAAATTTTTTTAGAAATAAATTAGAAGACTCAGAAAAAAAATTAGGTAAACTTCATTATATTGTGAAAACTTATACAATAATGAAATGGGTGTATGAAATAGCAACTAATAAAATATTGCTTGATTTTGTTGAAGAAATAATTGGTAAAAATATATTATTATATAATGCAACTTTTATAATAAAAGAACCAAACACTAAAACACACGTAAGTTGGCATCAAGATCTTACCTATTGGGGCTTTGATAATAATGAAAAACAAGTAAGTGCATGGTTAGCTTTATCCAAAGCTAATGATCAAAGTGGTTGTATGAAAATGATTCCAGGTTCCCATAAAAATGGATTTTTTGAACATCATTCAACTGAAGATAAAAATAATGTTTTATCTAGAGGTCAAACTGTAAAAGATATTGATATAAATAAAGCAGTATCATGTCCGTTAGAACCCGGTGAAGTTTCCTTTCATCATGGTCTAACATTACACGCATCTCAACCTAATTCTAGCAATGACAGAAGAATAGGATTAAATTTTCAATTTATTTCTACTGATATGAAACAACTAAAAAGCAAAAATGATAGCGCTATTTGTGTAAGAGGAGAAGATAAGTATAAAAATTTTAAGACAGATCAAATAGCTAAAGATGACTTTGATCATGAGGCTTATCAACATCTTTTAGTATTAAATAATCATTATAATGAAACAATAAGAAAAAATTAATATTTATTTATTAGAATCTGAAATAAGAAAACTAAAAATTAACTTCTATTTAATCAAATCATATGAATGTTTTATCTGGAATTAGTATTGGATTTATTGGTTACACAATATTTGTCATTTTAGATACAATAATTAAAAAATACCTAGTTAATGAATATTCTGTTTTTCAAATAAATTTTTATATTTGTCTTTTTAGTTTTATACCAACACTATTAACTCTTTATTTTCTAAACAAATGGAGCTCACTAAAAAATGATATTATTCATATACAGCTTCTTAGAGGATTATTTGGATTAATTTCAGGGGCTTTAGTAGTTTATTCATTTAGAAAACATGCTTTTAGTGAAATTTACCCAATATTATTTAGTGCTCCATTAATGATAACAATGTTATCCCATTTTTTTTTAGAAGAAAAAGTTGGTATTAGAAGATGGTCAGCGGTAACAGTTGGATTTATTGGTGTATTAATAGTTAGTAGACCTGGCACTATTCATTTTTCATTAAGTCTATTTGGTTTATTTTTTTCCGCATTACTAATGGCGATTAATATTACTTTAGTAAGAAAGTATTCAAATAATCAATCATCAATAGCATTTACTTTTTATGCTTTTTTATCTGCAACTATTTTAAATGGATTACTTAGTTTTAATAGCCACATCGCATTATCTTTTAATGATCTAATGATACTTGTTTTTTGTGGTATTATTTGTGGAATAGGGGGTAATTGTTTAACAATCGCCTCCAAATTTTTAGAGTCTAGTGTTTTTGCTCCTATTCAATATACACAACTAATTTCTGGAGCAATTTTAGGTTATTTATTTTTTGCTGATATTCCAGATATTTATGAAATTATAGGATCATTAATTATTGTTGGTAGTGGAATTTATATAATAATTAGAGAAACAAAAATAGGGGTTAGGCCATATATTAAAGAAGATTCAAGATTTCGTGACCAATTTAATAGAGGTCACTAATTTAATAACTTGTAAATTCTACTAACTCTTTTTTAATTTTATGCAATGAATTAGGAATAAAAAAAGATGCAATTAATGAAAGAAATGCAAAAAAAGATCCAATTAGAAATACTAATGAGTGAGAGTTAATCCAGATAAATCCTAAAATCACAGGTATAAATACAGCTGCAATGTGATTTATAGTAAATGAAACTCCAGCAGTGCTTGAAATATCTTTCGGATCAGCTATTTTTTGAAAATATGTGTTTATTGCTATTGCTAAAGCAAAAAACATATGATCAATAATATATAAACCAGCTGCAACATAAGCATTTGTAACAAATGCATATGATGTAAATACTATAACAAGGCCTATATATTCAAATATAAGACACTTTTTTTCACCGAAAATGTTTATTAATTTCCCAATTTTTTCTGCAAAAAACCAATTAAAAATATAATTAACTAAAAATAATAAAGTAACTTGTGATGCTGAATAACCAAATTTTTCAACCATTAAAAAAGCTGCAAAAACAACAAAAATTTGTCTTCTCGCACCTGATAAAAAAATTAGAATGTAGTAAAGAGAATATTCTTTTTTAAGTATTATTTTTTTGTGTTGCTTATTCTTAATTTCAAAAAAGGGAAAATAAATAAAAAGGTACAAAGATATAAAAATACATATTAATCCTGCAATTAAAAAAATAAATTTATAATCTAGATTAAAGATTTCTAATAAACTCCAAATAATACAATATAAAATTAAAGATGTAATTGAGCTAACAGCTATTAACTTTCCCAAAACTGGAGGAGCCTCTTCTTTAGATAGCCACTGCAGACTCAAAGAATTTTTTGCTGTTTCACAATAGTGAAAGCCAGTACTCATAATTATTGTTGTAAAGTACAAACCATATATAGTTGGTAAAAAGCCAGTTATTGCAACACCGAAACCAGTTAATGCTAAAGAAAAAATAGCAAAATATTGTTCCTTAAAATAAAATAATAAAAAAATAATAGTAAAAGCTAAAAAACCAGGTATCTCTCTTATACTTTGCAGTATACCAATTTCTACTCCAGTAAAGTTTGCTCTCTCAACGGAAAAATTATTTAACAAAACCATCCAAGTACTAAAAGCGATAGGCATAGCTATTGATGACAAAATTAATAAATTGATCGGAGAATTGTTATTAATTGATAGTTTCATTTAATAATTTTAGTTTAGTTTATAAATCAATTAATTCATATAAAATAAAATGAACGAATACTTTAAAGATGTTTATTTAAGAGGCTTTATTAGCGCTTGTATATCAATTTTCGTTCCTTTATTTATTTGGGGTAACACGATTGCCCATTTACCATATTTTATCAATAAAATTGAAATGGCTAACACGTCATTAGGTTTTTTCTTTATGCTATTTTCAGCAATTCAAATTATTTTTAGTCAATTTGCTGGTAGAATTATAATACCAAAAATAGGTTCAAAAAATACCTTATCATTAGGAATTTTAATATTCTCAATATTTCCAATTATTCTTATTTTTTCACAAAATTCGTTTCACTTTATATTAGCATCAATTCCTTGTGGTTTTGGTGTAGGATTATTTTATACAACATGCACTGCAGTAACTGGAATAGCTGAAAGAGAGACAGGTAAAATCTTACAACCTCTATGGGGTGGATTTTTAAGTTTTGGATTTTTATGTGGAGCAATATTTTCATCTATTTGGCAATATTACAATATCGATACCTCTTATTTATTTTTTTTACTTTCTTTATTTGGAATACTTGGTTTCTTTCTTATTCGCATATATGCTTTTCCTAAAAATAAAGATAATATTAATAAATCAGAAAAATTTAAATTACCTGAAGTTAAAATATTAATTTTTGGAATTTATTTATTTATATTTTATGCATCAGTTGGAATAGTAGGTGATTGGTCAGCAGTTTGGTTTGAAAAAGAATTAAAGACAACAGTTTTTCTTGCAACTTTGGCTGTTGTTTCTTGGGGTTGTGGAGAGTCATTAGGAAGATTTTCAGGATCATTTTTAATAAAATTGATCAATGAAAAATTTGTTGGGGGATATTTGGGTTTAATAGGATGTATTATTTTTTTTATTTCTATTTTAACATTTAATCCTTATATTATTTTAATTGGTATATTCATTATAGGTATTTGTTCATCTAATTTCTATCCTGTTGTTATAAGATATGCCCTAAGGCAAACAAAACAAAATATAAATACTACTGCAGCTAATTTAAGTACTTTAGCAATGGGCGGTTTTTTAATCGGCCCCGCATTGGTTGGTTTTTCAGCAGATTATTTTGGATTAACATTTAATGTGCAACTTTTATGTTTTATCTGGTTTATTAATACTGCATTATTCCTGGTTACTGTTAGAAATCAGTAAAATTAATTTCCTATAAAACTTAAAATTATTTTTCTTCTAAATTTACTATATCTGTGCTCTATTAGATATATACCTTGCCATGTACCTAATATCATTTCTTTGTTGTTTATAGGAACTGTTAAGGAAGTTTGAGTAAGCATAGATTTTATGTGGGCAGGCATATCATCATCTCCTTCATAACCGTGTTTATATAATGAAGAATCTTCAGGAACTATTTTTTGAAAAAAAGAATTAATATCTTCTAAAACATCAGTACTAGCATTTTCCATTATTGTTAAAGAAGCAGAAGTATGCTGTATAAATAAATTTAGTTGACCTTTAATAATATTATTTTTAACAATCCAGTCATGAATATTATTTGTAATTTCATACATTCCTTGTCCATTATTAGAAATTATCAATTCATCTTGTAAATTTATCATTTTATAATCTTAAAATGAAGTTGTGGCACCTACAAGGAGAATTATAATGAAAATTAATGTTATGAATAAAAGAACTATTCTTTTGATAAGTGCCACAATTTTTAAAATATAATCAAATTTTGTTTTAATAGAGATATAAATAAGGAAAAATTGTGTTATGATTATCCTAATTCTTTTTAGCTAGGAATATTATTTGTTAAACAATAATCAATTTGCAATTTTTTTAATTATTATATCAATTATTTTTGGTACTCTTATGGGTACATTTATAAAATTAGCTCAAGAAGAATTAAATGTATTTACAACTGGTTTTTTACGTTTTTTCTTTGGATTTTTAATCATCACCCCTTACATTCTAAAAACAAAATTTGAAGTATTTAGTACAAAAAATTTAAAAATTCATATTTTACGGTCAGCACTAAACTTACCTGCAATGCTACTTGGTTTTGCAGCTTTAGCTATGCTTCCATTAGAGAAAATGACAGCCATTCATTTTATAGTTCCTATCATTGTTACAATCTTAGCTGTGATATTTTTAAAAGAAAAAATCTATTTATATAGGTCAATTGCATTAGTGATGGGTTTTCTAGGAATGTTAATAATATTGCGACCCGGTATTATAGATATTTCTATTGGAATATATATGGCGCTTATTTCATCGCTAATTTGGTCAGTAGTTATAATTTTAACTAAAAAAGTATCTAAGGATGATAGTGCTATAACAATATTATCACATCAGTATGTTTATATGAGTCTTTTTTCATTTCCATTAGTTATATATTTTTGGGATCAGCCAAGCTTAAAAACAATTATTTTTATATTATGTGCTGCAATGTCAGGAACTATATTACATATTGCATTAAATCATGCATATAAATTAGTTGATGTAACTATGACTCAACCTTATTCATTTTTAGGATTAGTAGTTTCATCAATAATTGGATATTTTGTCTTTAGTGATAAACCTGATTATTATACCTGGTTAGGTGCCTCTGTAATTTTTTGTGGTGTGCTTCTAATTTCTTACAGAGAACTTCAATTAAATAAAGAAATTACAAGAAAGAGATTAAATATTAATTCATAATATTAATATTTAACATCGTTAGATTATGTGTATTATTAGTAAATGCAAAATAATTATTTTTATAAATGGATAGATAGTAATAAAGATGATGAAATAAATAGTTTCAAAGAATGTATTGATTCATATATTTATTTTAAGAAAGATGCTTTTTATAAAACTAACAAATTAATTAAAAAAAAACCAGAATTTAATGCTCCAAAATTATTAAAAATAGTTTTATTGCTTTTTTCTAGAGATGTACAAAAAATTTCATTAGCTAGAGAAACATTCAAATCAATTTCCACTGATGAAGTAAATGATTATTTTCATCAATATTTAGAGATAGTAAATCTCTGGATTAAAAATGATTTAAAAAATTTATTAAATAAATTGGAATTAATTATAAAAGATAATCCCAAAGATATTTTTGCAATCAGATTATTTCATTTTAATAATATTTTCTTGGGTATTGATAGTAATTTTTTAAATAAACATGAGGAAATATTAAGTAAGTGGTCTGAAAATGATCAGCATTATAATTTACTATTAGGGATGACCAGCTATGCTTTTGAAGAAAATAATATTATTGATAAAGCTAAGCTTTTAGCTTTAAATTCACTAAAACAATCATCAAATGATTTATGGAGTTGGCATGCCCTTTTGCATGTACACGATAATGAGAATAACAACTCAATTAACAACAATGATAATTTTAATAAAATTAATTGGTCAATTTACGGGCCAATAAAAAGACATATATGGTGGCACCAATCATTAATATTATTCTACAATCAAGAATATGAGAAAAGTTTAAAACTATTTGATAATTATTTCTCTTCTTCTGAAATTTTTTATTTAGATTTTTGTAATGCTTGTTCTTTTTTATTAAGACTTCATTACAAAGGAGTGGATGTTAAAGAAAGAATGGATAAATTAAAAGATTATGCTGAATATTTTAAAAAACAACACATACTTCCATTCATTGATTATCATCTTATTTTTTATTACTTATACTATAATGACCAAGATTATTTTCAGGAACTTGAAGAGAGAATGGAAGAAAATTATTTAGAAAATTCTTTTAAAGAAAATTATATTAATTACTTAAAGCCAATCATTCAAAGTATGAAAACAAAAGAATTATTAAACGAAAATATAATTAAATCACAATTTAAATACCTTGGAGGTAGTTTTGCTCAACGAGAACTTATTTTTTTAAGTTTAATCCAAAATACAAAATATGAAAAAAATAAATCAGATTTAATATCAGAATATAATGATTATAAATCAGTATCAAAATTATATGTATAACTCTAAATTGTTGGAAGAAAAATTTATAAAAAATTCAAATAATAATTTTACCTTATTAAAAGATAATCTTTTTTTTCGAAATATAACTTTTCAAAATTTTCAAATTTTAAAGATGATATCATTTTTGGTAAGAGACAAAAATTGGAATAACTATGATCCTAAAATTCTAAATTATGAAGAGAACTTTGATTCATCCTTAGAATATATATTCGATTTAGAATATGGTATAGATGAAATTCTTAAAACAAGAAATGTTATATTATTTTCTGATAATTCTATCACTCTATCCTCTGAAGGAGAATTTTTAACTGATTTTTGGACTAATAGAATAGGTTTTAATTTATTAATTCCATTACAAAATCATGTTGGTTCAAACATCATTGTAACAAAGGGGAACGATTTAAAAGAGGAAAAAAAATTTCCAGAAAACATAAAACCCGACCAACCATTTTTTAAATTTAAAAACCTTGCCTATACTTTAGACGATAGTTTGTTGGTTAATATTAATTTTGAGGGTATTTTATTTGAAATGGAGGATCAAAGAAATTGGGGTGATGCTTCTTACAAAATATATAGTGGTTCTTTATTAAATCCTTTTCCATATCTAGAAAAAGGAGGGTCTAATTTCTCTCAAACTGTTAAAATAGATGTAGTAAATAAAAAACAAATATCTTTCCCGTCTAAGAATATTGTAAAAATTGATCATACTACTCCTTATAAATTTCCTAAAATTGGTATAAAAATTGATTCTTTAATTATTCCTAATGATAATTTAATAAATAACTTTGATTATTATTACTATCTTATTGATTTTACTGAAGATTTTACGAATGTAACTTCAAGATCTCAGAACAAAGTATTCCTTGTAGCTTTGGTTGATCATACTAATGATCCTGATGATGAGTTAAAAAAAATTTACAATTTTGTAACTGAAAATACTATTAATTTAGATAAAATTTTAATTTGTCCAAAAATATATTTGAATAGTTTTCAACCAGCTGGTGAATGGCCTAAAGCTCCGGAATTAAATGAATACTATAAAATTGCGAAAAAGATATTTTCTAATAGTGAAATTGTTTCTGGAATGGTCACTAATTTTACAGAATTAAATAGAAAAAGACCAAAAATGTTTTATGATTTGGTTAGTTTTTCCTTCACTCCAATTGTTCATGATTCTAGTGATTTTGGTGTATTAAATACACCTGAAACTATACCTTATATCCTTAAAACTCTAAAAAATTTTTCTAATAGTACTAATGTTCATATTGGTCCAATTTCTATTGGTATGCATTTCAATCCGTATGGTGAAAGTCTTGTAAGTAATAAAAACAAAATAAGATTAGAAATGGCTGATAGCGATCCAAGGCATGATCAATTATTTTCACTAACTTGGACACTGGCAATTTTTATTCAATCAATAAATAAAGAATCAAAATTTTTTACTTTTAATTCTATTTATGGGCATCATGGAATATTAAATAAAGATAATACCAAAAGACCATTGTATCATTTAAATAATTTTCTTATTTCACTAACAAATTCAGAAATTTTTAAATTTAATCCAGTTAACGAAGTGTATGGATTAAAAATCGTACTAAATGATAAAAAGTATTATTTATTTGTTAATTCCTCAAAACAAAAAAAGGAAATTATTATTCCTGAAATAAATTTTAGTAATCAATATAAGCTTAATTTAAACAATTATACTGATATTTTTAATAATGATTTTTCTTTTTTTAACTTTAAAAATGATACAAGTCCATATACGTTTGAGCCCTTAGAAATTAAATTTATAGAAGATAAATGAAAAAATTAAAAGGAGCATTAATTGGTTGTGGTTTCTTTGCTGAAAATCATATTTTAGCTTGGAAAGAATTAAAAAATATTGAAATAATATGTGTTTGTGATTTAGATATTAAAAAAGCTAATAAATTTAAATCTAAATTTAACATTTTACATTCTTATTCATCTATAGAATTAATGTTAAAAAAACATAAAATTGACTTTGTTGATGTTGTAACAACAATGGAGACACACTTAAATATTGGCAAAATTTTATCTAAGTATAAAATTCCAACTTCTATACAAAAGCCATTTGCTGAAAATTTATCTAATGCAAAAAAAATTGTTTCTTTATATAAAAAAAATAAAACACCACTTATGGTTCATGAGAATTTTAGATGGCAAAGCCCTCTATTAAAATTAAAAGAAATTATAAATAAAGAGCAATTAACGAGACCACATTATGCCAAGATATCTTTTAGACATGCAAATCCTGTTGGATATACCAATCAAAAATATTTATACGATTTAAAAGAGTATTTAACCCTAGACGTAGGAATCCATTTATTTGATTTAAGTAGATTTTTTATGGGAGAAGCAAAAAGTATTTATACAGTAAATCAAAATACAAATAATAAATTTAAAGGTGAAACCGATTTTATATCCCTGATAAGAAATAAAAATAATAGTATTACTATTGTTGATGCATCTATTTCTTCAATAAAAAAACCAGACAGATTCGCTCAAACACTAGTTAATTTAGAATTCTCTAACGGCTCAATTGATTTGGACTACAATTACAAAATTATTCTTCACAAAAATAATAAAAAGAAGATTTATGATGGAAAACCAAAGAAATATAAATGGATTTCAAAACCTTGGGATCAAATTCAAGAAAGTGTAATCAATACGCACAAACATTTCATTGATTCACTAATAAATAATATTGAACACGACACCAGTGGTGAAGATAACATAAAGAGTTTATCATTAGTCTTCAATTCATATAAATCTGATAAACTAAGAAAAGAAATTAAAATTTAATTTTTTATTTAAGTTTAAATTGTAAATTTCGAGATTTCATCTCTAATTAATTTACTTAAGAGACTGTAACCAAGTACATTCATGTGTAATGGATCTTCTGAATAAAATTTTTCAAATCCAGCATCAAGCATAGGAGAACAAAGATCAATATAGCGCCATTGACTAAAATTCTCAATTTTGTTTTTAATTCGTTCATTTGCATCTAATATTGTATTTAAATAATTATTCCTAAATACACTTGGCTTAATAGAAACAAAAAAACATAAGGTATGAGGTAATTTTTCATTAACTTCAGAAGTAAATAATAAAAATTCATTTTCTAAATCTTCAGCACTCATTCCGCTGCCTATATCATTATCACCTGCATAAAAAATCATCTTATCAGGATTATTTGGTACTACTATTCTATTAAAATAGGTTCGGCATGATACTAATGTGGAACCACCAAATCCTAAATTTAATAAACTATCAAATGACAGATCAGTTTTTGCATTTTCCCAATCTCTAAATGTTGAACTTCCAAATAAGACTATTTTGTTATTTTTATATTGATCTGAATGTAATTTAATTTCTAATTCTCTCACATCTGCTTCAAATTCTTCTTCAATAGGGCTTACTAAATTTAAGTTACTAACCACATCTTCATAATTAATTTTATTTTTTGAAGCAGATTTTGCTAATTCAATTGCTTCCTCAACATATGTTCTAAAAGTTTTTCTATATTTAGATAAAAAATTTTCTAACTCTTTTTTATTTTTCATATCATTTACAAAATCTTTTATTTTTATTGGTTCTTTAATAACTGCTGAATAAATAGTATCAGAAATTGAATAATCAAAATTTGCTAATGCAATTGGAACAAGAAGGGGCTCTGGTTTTAATTGGTCTGCTAATAAAAATGCACCTGGTTTTAATGGACCTGGGGAATTTGGAGTTAAATTATCTTCAGTTTCAGATGTACCTTCTGGTGCTATAACTAAAGGTCTGTTTTGATCAAAAATATTTTGAGTTTCGATAAATAATTTACTTTTTCTTTTCTTTTTTTGTTCTTGAGTTTCATTTAAATAATCTGATTCTGGTGTATGGACGAAAATATAATCTAAATTCTCATAATAATTATATCTCCAGAATTCATTATTTCTAGAATATCGGGCAATTCTTTGACCACCATCACCATATTTTGGAAATAAAATTTTTGCACTTATAAAGTGACTATCTATACTAAATTGATGTCCATTGGCTAAACCATTTTCTTCAATGCTTGCCAAATGATTATAAAAAAATATGTTTGTGGCTTCATCAGGTAAATTCTCCATACCTTTAATAACATAAGGTACTTGATCAAAAGCTTTTATAAAATCTGAATTTGTTAATTTTTGTAATGCTTGTTTATTTATTGAATCATATGAATTTGCAACTCTGTTGTATATTTTGTTTAGTTGTTTGAAAAATCTATTTTTTCTTTCTATACCACTCAATGCATCAATCATTAAACTAGCTATAGATTTTTCATCATCATTACCTGTGATAATTAAATCATAAATTGTATCGAATGCTAAAGAATGAGTTAAATGATTTTCTAATAAATGAGGTATTGTATAAAGTTTGGAATTACTTGGAATTGTTGCAGAATTATCATTTAATAAATATTGAAAAAACTCTTTTTCATTTTTAGCGGGATAAGTTGTTAAGCCTGTTGAACTTTGAATATACCGTCCTAATTGCCATAATTGTCTTTTAAAAAATTTGATTGCCAATTCTGGATTGGTTTTAATTAAATTATCAATAAATTCATTTGAGAATTTTAATATCGTTGTATCTCTTGTTGCTTTTAAGGAGTAGGGTGATTCAATTTCATGTAATCCTGAAGATAAGGACAATGCTACTCCTGGTCTAGCTATTGATCTTGAATTTTTTTCTATTTGGTCATCTTTTAAATTTGTAAAAGAGGCTTCAACCTTACCTTTTAACAAAATATTTATTCCATCAGAATTTTTACCCTCTAATGTTATAAATTCACCAGATGAAAATAATCTAACGTTTGCGTAATGTATTAATTCATCTAAATCGTTATCATCAAGAAAAGCTAAAAATGCTGAATTTTTAATTCTTTTGGTATTTACAATATCTCCACCAGTTTTAACACCATCAGCTAAATTAATGTTTTTGTGTTCAATGGGTTTTTCTAAATTGCGAGATGACCATATTAAATTAATTGATTCAAATAATAAAAAAGAATAAAAAAAACTTGCATAATCCGGATCTACTTCTTCCAATTCTTTTAACTTTTCTATTTTGATAGAAATATATTCTGAATTACCTTTAATAAATATATCTGACATATATCTACCTGGCGCATTTAAGCCTGAAATACCAAGAGGTGACCCTGCATTCTTTAATGTTGCTAACTTATAAAAAACATTATTATGATATTTTACATATTCAGCCTCACCTTTTAAAAGAATAAAAATTTGATCTGCGATACCATGCTGTTCTGCAATTTTGATGTCTTCATTACTTTTGTGAAATTCTGTGCCAGAATTGATTAAATCTTCAGTATTTTTTTTTGGAGACAAAGAAAAACCTTTATCTACTAATATTAAAGATATTTTTTCACTTAAATTCATTAATTATCTAACTTAATAAATTTCCCATTTTATTTAAAGAGAAAAATATTATCTTCTTATAATTGACTTAAAAATATTGATAAAAGATAACAGTATTATTTTTAATCTAAATATACTTACAATGGATTGAGCTAAATATGTCAATGCAGCAGCTCTTAAAACGGATTTGCATTGGTACATATTCTCTCTAGGAACAAATCTTTTGAGTATTGGTAAGGCTCTCTTAAAACTTGCATCAAATTCTACAGGAAGAGTAATCAAATGGATTAGCACATTTGTAGATAAACATCCCATTATTATTATCGCAGCAATAAGGGTGATAAATGGACTTTTAGTGAAGGCAAATATTGACGGTAGTCCTATAATTAATAAAAACGAGCCAATTCTTTGAAAGATCATTGTTTTTTCAATTAATGATTGTCTAAGAATAAGTGGTTTGTATTTTTCTTTATCTTGAATTGCATGACCAATTTCGTGTGCAACAACAGCAATGCTTGTTATACTTTTTTTATCAAGTTTATCTGTAGCGATATGTATTTTTTTTTCTTTAGGATTGTAATGATCTAATTGCTGAATAGGATTAATTGATACATTGGTAATTTTTTCTTCTTCAAGGATTTTTTTTCCAAGTTCTCTACCAGTGAAAGGCATATCAGGTAAAATTTTATTATATTTTTTTAAAATATAATTTACCCATAAACTTGGTAGAAACATTACAATAAATGGCAAAAAATAGTAAAATAATTTAATCACAATATAAAAATAGGAATAATATTATTAAAAATCAATTTTATTTAAACTAGTATTATCATCAATAATTAATTATTGCTTAAAAAGTGAAATCTAAATTTGAAAGAATTAATAGACTTCCCCCATATATATTTGGGGAGATAAATTCATTAAAAATGAAACTGAGATCAGAAGGTAGGGATATTATTGATTTTGGCATGGGCAATCCTGATATGCCAACACCTCTTCACATAAGACAGAAATTAAAAGAAGTTGTAGATAAACCAGGTGTTGGACGTTATTCAGTTTCAAAAGGCATTAATGGATTAAGAAAAGCTCAAGCTAAATATTATAAAAAACGATTTAATGTTGATTTAAATCCATCAAGTGAAATTATAGTAACAATTGGTTCAAAGGAAGGTTTAGCAAATTTAGCACAAGCTATAACTTCAAGAGGAGACAGGATATTATGCCCTGATCCATCATACCCTGTTCATCCATATGGTTTTATGATTGCTGGAGCAAAATTAACACCTTTAAGAACATTTTATAATGGACAGTTCGATAGAAACAAATTTTTATCAAATATTGTTAATAATTTAAAAAAATACTCTTCAATAAAAGTTATTATTGTTTCTTTTCCTTCTAATCCAACAGCTCAGATAGTTAATTTAGATTTTTATAAGGAATTAGTAAAAATTGCAAAAAAATATCAAGTTTATATATTATCTGATTTAGCTTATTCTGAAATTTATTTTGGTAAATATCCACCTCCATCAATATTAGAAGTTAATGGCGCTAAGAATATAGCTGTTGAATTTACGACTTTATCTAAAACTTATGCAATGGCAGGATGGAGAATAGGTTTTGCTGTTGGAAACAAAACATTAATTGAAGCATTAACAAAAATTAAATCTTATGTAGACTATGGTGCTTTTACTCCTGTGCAAGTAGCAGCCACTGCTGCTTTAAATGGATCTCAAAGATGTGTAGAAGAAATAAGAGAGACTTATAAAAAAAGAAGAGATGTTTTAATAGAATCTTTTGAAAGGGCTGGTTGGGATAAAATTCCAGAGCCTGAAGCATCAATGTTTGTGTGGGCTCCTTTACCAAAAAAATATAAAAAAATGGGTTCTATGAAGTTTGCCAAGAATTTAATGATAAATGCCGACGTTGCAGTAGCTCCTGGTTTAGCTTTTGGAAAAGGAGGCGAGGGGTTTGTTCGTATTGGTCTAGTAGAAAATACTCAAAGAATAAGACAAGCAGCTAAAAATATTAAAAAATATTTTAATACTTAATATCAAACTGATAAAATCTTAATATAATGTGATAATTTTTCACCTGCATCCCAGGCATCGCTTAGACTTTTTCCTAAAACCCAGTCTCCACTTAAAAATATTTTATTATCCTTAGAATTAATCCAATTTTTTTTTGATATAGTATTATAACTCAATTTTGTTTGCGCATATAACCACCTGTGTGATTTAATAAAACTTATTTCATTCTTTATATCAAATGTTTCTTCAAATATTGATTGGGCATATTTTTCTAGTTCAGTCTTGTCTATATCAATATTATTTTTTGTATATTCAGAACTCATATTTAATACCCAACAATCATTGGATAATTCATTAAATTTTATATTTTGATTCATAAAGAAACTAATATCTTTATGAAGATTTAATCCAGCTTTAATTTTAATATTATTATTATCTTTATAACTTAACATTACAGTATGTATGGGATCATAAGAAGGCTCGTTAACAATTTGAGTAAAATCAATTAATTCTTTTGAAAGTTCTTTTGATTGTAAATAAGGTATACAAATTAAAATATAATCAAAATCTTTAAATTCTTCCTTTTCAGAAAATAGCGAGAAGAGATTATTACTATTTTTTGAAATTTTAATTATTTTAGAATTTAAATAACTTTTTATTTCAATATTATCAAAAATAGAATTTGGAATAGAATTAATTCCATTTTGACCAATAATAATTTTTTTTCTAGTCTTTTTATTTTTTAAATAATCTGTTGCAAAATCTATTTCTATTACTTGTCCTAAGTTATATCTACTTATTACTTCGTTTAATTGATTTACAGAATGATTTGTTGATAGATAATGTGCGCCATGATCAAAAAGGTAATTATCATGCTTTCTAGTAGATACCCTTCCTCCTGGTCTCCATGATTTATCAAAAATTGTAATATTATGTTCTTGAAGATTATAAGCAAGAGACAAACCAGTCATCCCAGCCCCAATTATTGCAATATTTTTCACTTAATTAATGTTAATTATTTGAAAATTTTTTTTTCCTGAAGATTTAACTTTTTTTAAACCAAATTTATTGCATAGATTTTTGTATCTTTGTTTTGATGGTAAGTTAATTGTTTTAAAATGTATATTATCGTGACCGAACATCATTTTCTGACCATTAATTTCATATAATTTTTTATAAATACTAGATTTTCTTCTGATAACCATGATTTAATAGAAAAAATATATAGTTAAATTTAAAGCAGCAAAGATAAACACTATCGCAATAGCTGCGTATAAATTTCTCTTGTTCATATGTATTTATAGTAAAAATTATACTTAAAAGTCAAGATACTAATTTAATTTAACATTTTGGAAAATTATCTTTAAATATTAATTCAGCATTGAGGTGAAATGGAAATAATAAAAGAATACTAATAATGAATTTTACTAAATTATTCTTCATAGGGCATAAC
Organism: uncultured Alphaproteobacteria bacterium; assembly: GCA_902538155.1. GTDB lineage: Bacteria > Pseudomonadota > Alphaproteobacteria > HIMB59 > CACPNW01. Next base: position 14,771 of record CACBDX010000004.1, on the reverse strand, counting down.
TCTTATTACATCTCCGTAGATAATTACAACTCTTTGACCATTTGGAAGAGCATTATCATCTCCTTGTACAAAAGCTTTTTCTTGATTATTTTGGCAATTAGAAATGTCATTACCACATTCATCAATATTCACTATATATTGAAAGCCATCATGATTACCAATTTTAGCTTGTATTACTGAGCCCATAGCAGCTCCTCCAATAGTTCCATATACTATCGCTATGTCTTGACACTTTGTTCCTAATATTTCTTCTTCTCCACATATTTGAGATGCTAAAAGACCTCCTATCATTGCTCCAGCAGTTGCTCCAATCCAATCACTTTCACCTTCAATCTTTACTGGAAGAGAGGTTTTGATTGTTCCATATTCAATATTAGTTACTTTTTGTGCATCAGATTTTTTTACTTTGTTTGGAGATGTGGTATTACAAGAGAATAGTGCAAAACTAATTATAAGGGGAATTACCAATAATTTTACTAATTTAGTCATTAATTTATAACTTATTATAGTTAAAAATTGTCTAAAATAAGAAATTAATTTTAATAAATCATATAAATTTTCTAATAACTTACTATTTAAATATTGATGAAAAGTTTATTTTTAATTCTTGGAAATCAACTATTCCCACATAAACACTTAACAAAATATAAAGATTTAACTATTTTTATGTGTGAAAGTTTTGATCTTTGTACTTTTAAAAAACATCATAAATTAAAACTCATTCTTTTTCTGTCCTCAATGAGATCTTATGCTGATGAATTAAAAAAAAATAAATTTAAATTAAATTATATTGATTTAAAAAAAGATTTTAAAATATCCTACGAAAAAAAATTAGAAAATTTTATAAAAAAAAATAAATTCGAAGAATTAATTTCTTTTGAAATTGAAGATAAATTTTTTGAAAAAAAAATAAGCACATTATGTAAAAAAAATAAAATTAAATTAACTTTTATTCAATCACCCATGTTTTTAAATTCAAGAGATGAATTTAAAAATTATTTAAGTAAAACAAAAAAACCTTTTATGGCAAATTTTTATAAAATTGCCCGTGCAAAAACAGATATTTTGATAGAAAATAATAAACCTAAAGGTGGGAAATGGAGTTTTGATGAAGATAACAGAAAAAAACTCCCTAAAGATATTAAAATACCAGAAATGATTAAAGCAAAAGAAACAAATCATACAAAAGTTTTAAAACAAGAAATAAATAAAATTTTTAAAAACCATCCAGGCCAAGTTGATAATTTTTGGCTACCTACAACCTATGATGATGCAGTTAAATGGTTAGATTATTTTATTATTAAAAAATTTAATTTATTTGGTGATTACGAAGATGCAGTTGATACTAATAATAACTTTTTATTTCACAGTGTTCTAAGCCCCATGATTAATTTAGGTTTATTGACACCAGAACTAATAATTAAGAGAATAAGAAAAGTCGAAAATAAAATTAAAATTAATTCTTATGAAGGTTATATTAGGCAAATTATTGGATGGAGAGAATTCATTAGGGGCATTTACCAAAATTATGATCAACAATTAGAAGAAAATAATTTCTTTCAACATAAAAATTCTCTTACTAAAAAATGGTATGACGGTACAACTGGATTAGATCCTTTAGATCACTCAATTAAAAATGCTCAAAAATATGGGTACACCCATCATATTGAAAGACTAATGGTTTTATGTAACATTATGAACTTATGTGAAATTAAACCTAATGAAGTTTATAATTGGTTCATGGAAATGTTTGTAGATAGTTCTGATTGGGTAATGTCACCTAATGTTTATGGTATGGGATTATTTAGTGATGGAGGTATATTTAGTACCAAACCTTATATTTGTGGTTCAAGTTATTTTATGAAAATGATGAATTTTAAAAGAGGCAATTGGAATGATATTATGGATGGTTTGTATTGGCGTTTTATTAATAAAAATAGAAAATTTTTTCAATCTAATCCACGTTTAAATATGATGGTTAATATTTATGATAAAATGAATACAGAGAGGAAAAATCATATAATAAAGAAAGCAAATCAGTTTATTCGTGATAATACTAATTAATGGATAAATTCGATGTAGTTGCAGCAATAATAATAAAAGACGACAAATATTTTATTGCTCAAAGAAATAGAAATAAACATATGGGATTAAGTTGGGAGTTTCCAGGTGGAAAAGTGGAAAAAGGGGAAACTTTTGACATGGCATTAAAAAGAGAAATAAAAGAAGAACTTAATATAGAAATAAATATTAAAAATAAATTAGGTGAAGAAAATTATCAAGATGACAAAATAAATGTGAAATTACATTATTTTATATGCTCTCATGCTAATGGTGAAATTATTTTGAGTGAACATGAGAATTCGGCTTGGGTTACAAAAAAAGACTTTAAAAATTATAATTTTGCTGAAGGAGATAGTGATATTATAAACTTATTATAAATCTAATTTTAAAATCCTTTAAAACCCTAATTTTTCTACTCTTTTTTCAAAAATTTTATTTTCTTTTATTTTAATGATAAAGACCAGCTCCATTTATGAAAGTTGATAAAGATCAAATATCCGCATGGGGTGTTCATGCCTTCACTGGTTCTGGCGCTATACTTGGGTTTCTTGCCTTAATATCAATATTAAATGATGATCAAGTCGGTAGTTTTTTATGGCTTGGTATGGCGTTACTTGTAGATGGAGTTGATGGAACTTTAGCCAGGAAGGTTGGTGTTGAGGAAAAAGCCCCAAATCTAGATGGAATTATTTTAGATTCAATTATTGATTATCTAAATTACGTTATCAATCCAGCTCTAATGATTTACTGGTTTCAAATGGTACCATCAGGTTTTGAAATGATTATGCCTGCTCTTATATTTGGAGTTTCTTTGTATACTTTTATTAACGTTAATATGAAAACGGATGATTATTATTTCCAAGGTTTTCCTGCACTCTGGAATGTTGTGGTTTTATATTTCTTTATATTAAATACGAATGAATGGATAAACCTAATTGTGATAATTATTCTATCAGTATTGACATTCGTTCCATGGAAGTTTGTTCATCCACTAAGAGTAAAATCATTTAGAAATTTAACGATTTTTTTTACTGTTGTTTGGGCAGCAACAACTCTACGATTAGTCACAAAATCAGAAATAAACTTAATTATAAATGATACAATTGTTCTTTTAATATGGTTAATTTGTACGGGCTATTTTATTTATATTTGTTTTCTTAGATCGATAAAAGACTATTAAAAGCGTAAGTAATTCAATATTTTTTTGTATATGCAAAAAACGCATATCAAATAAGTATGAAATTCATTTTTAAAAATAAATAAATTTTATTAATAAAAATTCTTCGTTCATTTTGAATAATTCAAAACGGAAGTAAACGAAAGTTGAAGGAACGCATGCAAGTTATTAAATCGTTCAATCTGTACTAACAGATCGGAAGTAAGCTAAAGCTGAAGGAACGCGGATCTTATAATTAATTTCCATAGCTAAGCATGAATTATAACGGATAGGAAAGGTTTGTTATAACTATGGTTAAAAAGTTAGATAATAAAAAATTATTCTATTCAAATCTCAAGAGGTTTACTAATTGATGTTTAATGAAATGTATCAATCTGAGTCAGTTATAAGAAATCATTATAACAATATTAATGATTGGTTGGATCAAATGACTTCAAAAGTTATTCTTGAAAAGAACGCTGAAGCTGAATCTCATTTTAGAAATATTGGAATTACATTTTCTACAAATAACGAAACTGCAAGAGAAAGAATTATTCCGTTTGATTTAATTCCAAGAATATTTACTTATACAGAATGGTTAAGGCTAGAAAGAGGAGTAATTCAAAGAGCTAAAGCACTTAATGCGTTTCTTGCTGATATTTATAATCAAGGTGAAATAATAAAAGCAAATATAATTCCTAAAGAAATTATTTACAAAAAAAAATCTTTTGAACCTTCAATGTTTGGTTTTTCACCTCCTAGAGACATTTATAGTCCTATAATTGGTATTGATTTAGTTAGAACAGGTCCAAACGAGTATTTTGTTTTGGAAGATAATTGTCGAACGCCAAGTGGTGTTTCCTACATGCTAGAAAATAGAGAAATAATGATGCGAATGTTTCCTGATCTATTCCATAACAATAGAGTAACGCCAATAGATGATTATCCTACAAGACTTTTACAAACTTTGATGAGCTTGGCTCCTATTAAATGCGAAAATCCAGAACCCGTATGCGTATTACTTACACCTGGTCCATTGAATAGTGCTTATTACGAACATAGTTTTTTATCAGATCAAATGGGTATTGAAATGGTTGAATCAACCGATCTATTTGTCGAAGGTAAATACCTTTATATGAAAACAGTAGATGGTCCAAAGAGAGTAGATGTTGTTTATAGAAGAATAGATGATGATTTTTTAGATCCTCTCTGTTTTAATCCTCAATCTGTAATTGGCATTCCAGGAATTATGGATGTTTATAGAACCGGAGGTGTCAATATTTGTTCAGCTCCTGGAGCAGGTATAGCCGATGATAAAGCAATTTATATATATGTGCCTGAGATGATCAAATTTTATTTAGGTGAACAACCAATCTTAGATAATGTTGAAACATGGAATTGCGAAAAGGAACAAGAATTAAAATATGTTTTAGATAATATAAATGAACTTGTCGTAAAAGAGGTTGATGGATCTGGAGGTTATGGGATGTTAATAGGTCCAAAATCTTCTAAATCCTATATAGATGAATTTAAAACAAAACTTTCCACAAATCCAAAAGGATATATAGCTCAACCTTTACTTGATCTTTCATTTTCACCAACACTAATCAAAAATCAAGTTGAGGGAAGAAGGGTAGATTTACGTCCATTTTGTTTAATTGGAGAGCAGGCTCAATTAAGTTCTGGTGGTTTAACTAGAGTTGCAATGAATGAAGGTTCGTTTGTTGTAAATTCTAGCCAAGGAGGTGGTGTGAAAGACACATGGGTTTTGGCTGAATGAGGAATAAAAATGTTAAGTAGAACTGCTGAATATCTATATTGGATCAGTCGCTATATGGAAAGAGCTGAAACTACAGCCAGGCTTTTGGATGTTGGTTATAGAATGTCTCTTTTTCCAAATCCAAGTGGTTATAATAATGAATGGGAATCAGTTTTATCTGCTGCTGGAGCAATTGAGGGATATAAAAATAAATATGATACAATTGAACAGAAAAATGTGGAAGATTATTTATTTTTTGATGAAAGTAATCCTTCATCTGTTTATAATTGTATTCTTAATGCACGAAATAACGCATTAGTAGTTAGAACTTCCTTTACCCCTGAGTCTTGGTTAGCAATTAATAAAACTTATCAAGAGATACTAAACTTAAAAGAAAAAAAATTTACAAAATCTGATTTACCTGATCTGACTGAGTGGACAATAGAACAAGTAAACTTATTTAGAGGATCATTAAGTTCTTTGCTTAGAAATGATGGTTATAATTTTATTTTTCTTGGTTTATTTATTGAGAGGGCTGATAATTCTGCCAGATTGTTAGATGTAAAGTATTTTGTTTTATTACCTAAGCCTCAATATGTAGGTGGTAATATCGATAATATGCAATGGAGTATATTGCTTCGCTCTTTATCTTCCTTTAGAGCTTTTAGATGGGCATACGATGGTAATATTACCGCAACTAAAATCGCTGACTTTTTAGTTTTAAATAATAATTGCCCTAGATCTTTAAGTTTTTGTATTCAGAATATTGTTAAACATTTAACTAACCTAACATGTAGTCCATTAAAGGTTGGAAGAATTTATGATAATTTAAAAGATCTAAATACTAAAATTCAGGAAGAAAAAATAGAAACTATTGTTGAATATGGACTTCATCAATTTGTAACACAATTTATTAGAAAAATATCTAGTGTTGATAACGAAATACATAAGGAGTTTTTTAATTAATATGGAACTAATCATCGAACACACAACTAAGTATGAGTATAAAAATCCAGTTGCTGGATTGATACAAACTACTAAACTGCATCCTTCAGAATATAATGGTCTTAAAATTTTAGAGTGGAATGTCCATAACGACTCAGCCAAAAAATCAAAAATTTATAAGGATGGTGAGGCTAATAATATTCAAAGTTTTACAAATACAAACAAGGTGAAAAAAATTCAATTTACAGTTCTTGGAAAAGTTGAAACATTTGATACAAAAGGAATTTACCAGAGTGCTTCTGATAAAATAGATCCATTAGTTTACTTAAGAGAATCAAATTTAACAAAAGCAAATGCGGATATAAAAAATCTAGCTATTGAAGCTAAAAATGGTTTTAATGAAAATGAAAATTTAGAAACATCTCATAATCTTATGAATTTAGTAGCTGATAAAATTGAATACAAACCTTTAACGACAAATAATCAAACTACAGCCATTGAAGCATTTAATCAGAAAAAGGGAGTCTGTCAGGATCAAGCACATATTATGATTGCTGCAGCAAAAACTTTAGGAATACCTGCTAGATACGTAAATGGTTATATGCATAACAATTCCCATTCTTCAGAATTTCAATCTACACATGCCTGGGCAGAATTTTATATAAATGACTTAGGTTGGGTGGGATTTGATCCTACAAATAAGTGCAGTCCAGATGAAAGATACGTACGTGTTTCTTGTGGACTTGATGCAAGTTACGCATCACCTATTAAAGGTGTTTTTTATGGAAATATTAATAATGATTCTTTGATAGAAAACCTAGATATTCATGTACAAACATTGGAAAATAATTCTCAACAATAATTTGTTTGAAATATTTTCTTAACTTACTAGTATTATTTTAAAAAAAGGAGGAAATATGTTTCAAAATAAAAAACAACTTCAGTATTTATGGATTTTTAAACCTGAACTTAATGATATTGCAAAAAGAATTGCAGAAGATCATACAAAATGGATGAAGGAAACACATACAAAGGAAGGTGATAAAGCACTCCTAATGTTAAATTGGTCTATAGGCCCTGAATTTAAAGATGGAAATAAAACAGGGAATATGTCTCTAATCTTAACAGAGCTTTATGAAAGTCAAGCAGGAATAGATAATCATTTTGAGCAAGCACAAAACAATGGCGCATCTTTTAGAGATGATTTTAGTGATTTTGAAAGTAAATGTGAGAATTTAGTAAAAATTAACAGTTCCGATATTATCCATTCAATGTGGTAAATATAATTTTTAATATCTAATTTATTTTTAAATAGATTTTAATAATCTTATTGTAATATTCAAACTACATATCTAAGTTAAAAACCATATTTATTTAATTTATAGCTATTATGGAAATTGAAAAAATTTTTAAAAATTTAATTTTAGCTGACTTTATTGTCATTATATTAATGGTCATATCTTCTGTGTATCAACCATCAGAAATTTCCAATCTTTATGAGGATTTAAATGATGGACTATTATCTAATTTTGAAAATTTTGCCCGAATAGTATCGATTAGTTTATTTTTTTTATACCTATTAACTTTAAATCTACTTTATCGATTTATCTCTTATGGAAAATCACTGTATTTATTTTTAGTAGTAGCTGGCATAGTTCTAAATTATTTTAGTGGTTCTGTTATTTATACTGCCTTTAGTGGTATGCTTGATCAAATTGGTGGATTAATTAGTGGAGCAATTTTGATTCTTTTATATTTTTCCCCAATTAAAGATAATTTTAAATAAAAAATAACTTAGTTTTCTGCAATGAAATCAATATTTATGTATTTTTTATTAAAATTTAGTTAAAATATACAAGTAGGTACGGTCAAAACCCTTGTAAAAAAAAGACCATAAATTTGATTATGGTAAGAACATTAGCTAAATTTATAATTGGTTTATTAAGTTTATGGGCAGTAGCATTTATAATTGCAGAGATTATGGGTGTAACTATCTATTTTCCCTTCACTATTGTTGAAAAACAAGAAATACCATATCATAGAATTACTTCAGTCAGATTAGCTGTTTTTCTTACTTTTGCTTACTTTGGGTTTAGATATCTTTTCCTTCAATCAGAAAAACTTTATCCTATTCAGTTTTTAGAAATTTATATCAAATCATTTACAATTTGTTGTTTGTTTGTTTTTTATACTAGTCAAGTCGAATTTAGAGAATACTATTTTGTTTTTTTCTTATTTATAGTTTCTATAATCTTACATTTTGCATCAAGAAAAAAAATGAGAAGTTATTTTAATTAAAACAAGCGGCTATTATACCGCTTGCAAATCTATATTAATAAGCCTCAAACATTGTTCGAAGGATAATTAAAATCAATCCAATTAATGGAAACATAACTCCTCTAATATTAGGAGTAATGCCGTAGTTATTCACAAGATTAAAATATCTAACAACAGAGCTAATTAAAGCTATTGCCATAAGTATAAACAGAAATGAATACCAGAATTTATATTGTACTACATTTTCTTCATAGGTGTTCCCAGTAACATCAAATGTTAACAATATAGACATAAATAACATTGTTAAAAAAACTGCACCTAAAGGACCTCTAAATACCAATTTTGGTTCCTCATTAGAAAAGCCTAATTCATTAAAAAATTTATCATTAAAATAAAACTGATAAATAATAAATAAGTTAAAAAGCATGAATAAAACATGGAATGTAAACGCCATTGTACCTCCAGCTTCTAGAATATATTCAGCCATAAAATCTCCTTTATAAAAATAATTATCAAATTATTAATGATTCTTTATAAAAAAATTATTAAAGTAATTTAAAATGAAAAATATATTAGTCACAGGTGGTTCGGGTAAAGCGGGAAGGGCAACAATAAATTTACTGTTAAAAAATAACTATAATGTGTTTAATGTAGATTTAGCTAATCATACAGAACTGGATGTCCCTTTTTCTAAAGTTAATTTAGAAAATTTTGGTGATGCAATGGAGTCTGTATCTGAAATAGATGACCGCATTAATGGAATTGATGCAATTATTCATCAAGCAGCTATTCCTGCCCCAGGTTTAGAAACCAATCATAAAACTTTTAGAATGAATACTCTGAGTACTTACAATATTTTCCAGGCTGCTAAAGTTTTAAAAATTAATAATATTGTATGGGCATCAAGTGAAACTGTTCTTGGTTTACCTTTTGACACATATCCGCCATATGTCCCAGTTGATGAAGAATATTATCCTCGTCCTGAATCTAGCTATTCCTTATCAAAAGTAATGGGTGAAGAAATGGCTAGACAATATTGTAGGAGAAATCCTGAAATGAAAATATTTGGACTTCGCTACTCAAATATAATGGAAGAACATGATTACAAACAATTTCAATCATTTCAAAAAGATCCATTTTTAAGAAAATGGAATTTTTGGGGATATATTGATGCAAGAGATGTAGCTCAAGCTTGTCTACTAGCAATGGAAAGTAAATTAAAAGGTGCTGAGAATTTTATTATAGCTGCAGATGATACTGTTATGGAAGAAGATAATAAATCTCTTCTTGATAAAGTATTTCCAAATATTCAAATTAAAGGTGAAATTGGAAAAAATAAAACATTATTAAGTAATGAGAAAGCAAAAAAAATTTTAGGATTTAAACCAGAATATTCTTGGAAAAATATTAATTAAATTTCCAAACTCATTAAACCATTTTTATCAAAACTAATTGGAATTGGATTTGATATTTCTCCAATAAAATTACCATTATGATCATCATGCAAAAAAGCCATAAAGAAAAATTTATTATCTTTTTCAATAACTCTACCTGCATAAAGTTCTATTTCAGAACTTGTTGTTAAGTAGGGCCCTGGTGCTAAATCCCATGGGCCTTCAAAATTATCTGCAATTAAATAATGTGTTCCTCTCCTTTCTGGAGCATTGTAGTTTTCTCTAAATTTATTGGACCAATCTTCAGGATGGTTACAAAATAAACAATACCATTTATTTTTAACTGTAAATATTTGAGGAACTTCTAACTGACTAAATAATCCTCCAAATAAAGGTTGAATAGATTTCCATTCATAAAGGTCATGTGATTCAGCCATTCCAATTACCCCACACTGATAAGGATCATTGTGGATTGATGCTCTAGCTGTGTAAGCCATAATAAATTTATTTTCATGAGGATGTTTCATTACCCATGGATCACGCATAGCACGATCTTGCCAATAATTATCACTCTCTAATTCTTGGTAAATATTTTTATCTAAATCGAGAGCTAATCCATTTCTATATCTATTAAAAGAATAGGGTGTGTCACCTATTGCATGACCAATTCTTTGTTTACTGCCATTTTCCTTTTTATTTCTACCTGTATAAAAGTAGTGCCATTTATTTTTATTTTTAATAATTGATCCTGTCCAAGTTGTATAATCATCAAAATTTTCATTTTTAGAAGGAGTAAAAACTGTACCATGATATTCCCAATTAATTAAATCTTTTGAGGTAGCTAATCCATGAGTAACATTATTATGTCTTAGATCAGGATCTTTTAAAGATTTATCAGCTTGAAGAAAATAACAATACCAAATCTCATTATCATTACTTATCCAAAAATCCCAAAGCCATTTTTCTTTAAGTTTTATCAATTTAATTAAAAGAGATTTCTGCTAAAGAAGCAGTATCTTCCAAGTATAAATATAATTTATTATTGTAATAAATCATATCTCTTATTCTTTCTCCAATATGAACTCTTTCAATTTTAATATTATCACTATTTCCGTTGCTAACTTTATTTGGGGTTGAGATTTTTTCATCATTAAAGTCATATTCAAAAAAATAGAGAGATTCATCCTTCATCGATGCTACTACATAACTATTATTTTTATCTAAACCAATTATTTGAGAGATCCCAATAGATGGATTAAAGTAAATTAGAGGTTCGATAAAATTATATTCAGAGTGAGATTTATGTAGTGGGTATTTTACATACTTTTTTTTGTTATAGGGTGCATTTTTTCCACCATAATGCTCTCCATACGAAGAAATAGCCCATCCATAATTAGGTATTTTATTATTATTCAATTCTATTAAATTAATTTCATCACCACCTTCAGGACCATGTTCCGCCTCTAATAGGAAATTATTTTTTTTATTGTAATATAATCCTTGAGGGTTTCTATGACCCATACTTACAACTTTGTAATCTTTTGTTTTTTTATTAATTTCAATTATTTTACTAAATATACTATCTTCTTTTTGTGCTCTAAATCTACTTCTAAAATCACCAGTAGAAAAAAATAGATTTTGATCATCTACGTTAATTATTCGTCCTCCAGATTGATGTGCATTAAACTCACCGTCAATGTTATCATAAAAATGAACACATTCATCTGACGTGAAAAGATTTTCAAATATAATAAGCTTTAAATTCATTTTCCCATGTAATAAACTTGTATTCCAACAATTATCTTCCACTTCTCTTGTATAAGATACATAAATTTGATCTTTGTAAATATTTACATCTTTTATTGAGAACCAACCACCTTCTAGCCAATCAAAATTATGTATTCTTGATTTTCTAAACTGTTCTTCCCCTATGAACTTACTAATATTTGTTTTAATTTGTTTAAAATCTAAATGATTAGTATTGTTTTTAATTTCATTAGAATACGCTAATACACCACTTGCTGAAATTAAAATTAAATTATTATTATATTTTTCTAAATACCCACTTGCTGGAAATTGATTAGCTATACCATATAATAATATATTTTTTTGAGGGCTATAAATTCTTGTCTTGATTTTACTATTTGAAAAACTGTGCTCAGCATTAATTGCATATTCTAAATTTTTATTATTTTTTTTGATATCCAAATCAAATTCGTAAGGATCAAATTGCTCAAGTATCTTTGCTAATATTTGAGAATCATATTCAGTTTCATTACCATCATCATATAAATCCTTATATGCTTTCTCAAATAATTCTTTTTGTGCCTCAAATTGATTACGTTCTTTTTTGAGGTCTTTTATTTGTGTTTTTAAATTATTAGTATTTTTATGAAATAAAATATACTTATGTACAAATTCATTTAAATTATTGTTAATTTTCTTATTTATATATGTGAAATCAAATAAAAAATTGAATGAAAGAAAAGCAAATATCAAAACTACAATAAAATTTCTAAAAATTTTCATTAAAAAAAATTATCAAAAAAGAAAACTAATTACAATATGTTTTAGTATCTAACTCTATTTTTTAATTTTTTTGAATAAAGATAATTTGATATATTTTGTGAGCTAATCTTAGCCATTTTCTCTCTTGTCTCAAAAGTACCACTTCCATTATGAGGGGATAGTAAAACATTATTTAATTTTAAAAATTTATTATTTATTTTTGGTTCTGTTTTAAAAACATCTAATGCTGCCCCAGCTATTAATTTTTTTTTCAAAACATCTAATAAATCAATTTCATTAATTACAGATCCTCTAGATATATTTACTATTATACAAGAAGGTTTCATTAGATTTAATATACTTTTATCTATTAAGTGTTTTGTCTTACTACCACCAACACATGTAATTACCATTACATCAATTAAACCAGCCATATCTTTTAAATTTTTGAAATATTTATACTTCAAATTTTTTTTATTTGGGCCATAATAAACAATTTTCATGGAAAGAGATTTTACTCGTTTAGAAAATGCTTTACCTATTTCTCCCATACCAACAATTCCTACTGTTTTGTTAGTAAGGCTAGTTGTTAGATCAAATGATTTTTTATTCCATTTTTTTTTCAAAATAAAATTATGAGCTTCATTTATTCTTCTTAATAAAGACATCATGAGGCCCAGTGCTAAATCAGCAACATCGTTAGTAAGAACTTTAGGTGTATTTGTTATAAATATTTTATTGTTTTTACAATAATTCAGATCAACACCATCATAACCAACACCAAATACTGAAACTATTTTTAGATTTTTAAATTTTTTAAGAAATTTTTTATCAGTTTTAAAACTACCGGTGACAACTATTCCTTGGTATTTATTAAAATCAATTTTACTCTCTAATTTCCATAAACAATCAACACTGAAATCTTTTTTATAAACATGCACAAAAGCTTTTAGTAAAATGTCAGTGATTAAAATATTGTATTTCATTAAATATTAATCTGTACTTGATTTAACCCACAGATTAATTTTTTCTTCTTTCGCGTATTTATCTATTTCTTTTAATTCAGAATTACTAAAAGTTAGGTTATTTTGACTATCTAAACACTCGTCTAATTGCTTTACTGTTCTTGCACCAATTAGAGCTGATGTCATAGTCGGGTGACGAAGTATCCAAGAAAGAGCCATTTGAGGTAAAGTTTGTCCTCTTTTATTTGCAATTTTTGTTAACTCTTTAATTTTAAATAAATAACTTTTTGTAATCATGTTTTTATCAAGAGATGAATTATCTGAAATCCTTGATACTTTAGGTATTTTTTTTAAATATTTTCCTGATAACATTCCTTGTGCGAGAGGAGAGAATGCAATACATCCTATGCCTAATTTTTTTAATGTAGATAATAAATCTTTTTCCACCCATCTATTAATCATGGAGTAAGAAGGTTGATGAATTAAACAACTAACTCCTCTTTCTTTTAATAACTTATTCATTTTAATTGTTTGTTTTGAACTGTAGGATGAAATTCCCACATATAAAGCCTTGCCACTTTTAATTGATTGAACCAATGCATCTGCTGTCTCTTCTAATGGTGTTAACGGATCAAAACGATGAGAATAAAAAATATCTACATATTCTAGATTCATTCTTTTTAAACTTTGATCAAGGCTTGCAGTTAAGTATTTTTTTGAGCCCCATTCACCATATGGACCATCCCACATATGATATCCAGCCTTTGTTGATATTATCATTTCATCTCTGTATTTTTTAAAATCAGACTTTATAACTTTACCAAAATTTTCTTCTGCAGATCCTGCTGGTGGACCATAATTATTTGCTAAATCAAAATGAGTTACACCTCTATCAAAAGCTCTAAAAAGCATTTTTTTTGCCTCAATAGACATTGATTTTTTTGACTTATCATTACCAAAATTATGCCAAAGCCCCAAAGTTATTGGCGGTAGCAATAATCCACTGTTACCACATCTTCTGTACGTTAATTTATCGTATCTTTTTTTATCAGCATTGTACGGCATACTTAAAAATAATTATAAAATTTTATATAATAATATATAAAATAAATAAATGACTGACTTGCAATGGTATGCTTATTTAGGAGGATTTGTCGCTTTTGCAATTGGATGTTACGTATATTATCTTTCTAGAAATAAAGAACTAAATGATCAACAGATTAAAAACAGAAAAAGAGTTATGAATTTTTTTTTAATTATAGCTTTAGTTTGTGTTGGTTACTCGTGGTTGTAAATTTAAGAGATAACTTTTGAAATATTATATTGCAATTGATGCTGGGACCTCAGTAATAAAGACTGTAATTTTCAATACAAATTTCAAACAAATAAATTCTTATAGTGTAAAAAATCCAGTAGTAACTGATAAATTTGGTAAATCTGAAATTGAAATGGAAAAATTTTGGTTACTTACAGCAAGGTGTATTAAACTTTTAATAAAAAAATCTAAAATTCAGTCACATTCAATTGTTGGTTTAGGCATAACTGGAAATATGGTTGGATTTTGGTCTATTAATAATACAAATAAACCAGTAAGAAATGCAATTCTGTGGAATGACACAAGAAGTCAAAAAATTTTCACAAATAAAAAAATATTTGATGAAATTTATAAAATTACAGGCTCTATCGCGCAATATGGCTGCACT
>CACBDX010000003.1 GCA_902538155.1 uncultured Alphaproteobacteria bacterium | reverse complement strand
TTTTTAAATTCGTCATTTAATAGTATTGTATAATCTTTAATATAATCAAACAATGTTTCGAGATTATCATAGAATAAAGGCAAAAACTGTTCACCACCAGATGGAATAATATTTTCAGAAAAAAGATTATAAACTTGACTATTTCTATACTCTGGAAATATTTCTCTAAAATTTTTTCTAAATAAGTTAAGATTATTTTCATTAAGAATTAATTCATTAATAATATTAAACTCTAAATCACTATTTATTTCTTTTAATCTTTTTTGAGTAATTGGATCAAATTCAAAAATCGTCTCTATTTCTTCATCAAAAAAATCTATTCTTATTGGCTTGGATCTATCATTTGGAAAAATATCCAGAATTGATCCTCTTACAGAAAATTCTGATTTATCACGTACTAAAGAAGTTCTTTGAAAGCCTAAAAGGACAAGGTTATTGATAAGATCCTCAAATTTAAATTTTTGATTTTTTGAAATCTTAAAAAGTTGTGAATTAATAATTGATTTAGGGATTATTTTTTGAGTTATTGAATTAATTGTAGTGAGTATTATTTTTTTTGCTTTAGAATTTGATAAAATTTTAAGTGTTTTTAATCTTTCAATTTGAACATCTTTTGAAGGGGAGACATTATCGTATGGAATTTGATCCCAAGATTTAAATAATAAAATTTCAACATCAGGTAATAACCATTTAATTTTTTTTTCCATGGATGATATTTCTCTCTCATCTTTTCCAATATATAAAATTGATTTATTAGAATTTTGATAGAACTGAGAAATGAAAAAGGGCTCAACATTATGAATTGATGGACCGATTGTATTTTTATTCTTCATTAAGTATTTTATTAAATATTTCCTTAAATTCTAATGGTATAGTTACCTTAGAGGTAAGAAAATCATAAATCTCATTATCGGAGAATTGATTAAATATGGATTTAATATCCTCAAGATCTTTTTCTGTAAATTTATCTAACTGATTTATAAAATATCTTTTGTATAAAATATCTGTCTCTTTTGTTCCAGAGTAAGAAACCCTATATTTTATTGTTTTTTTAAGTGAATTGAATGACATAAAAATTGAATATAGAATATAGTTTATAATTTTATAAAAATCTATGCGACCAGAAAAATTAAACTACATATTATCTTCAATATCTTCTCTCAAAGGAGTTGGTCCAAAGTTAGAACAAATTATTAACAAATTAGGTATATATAAGAATATTCATTTTGTTTGGAATATACCAAATAATATTCTTGAAAGAAAATTCTATGAAAATATTCATGATGCTGAGATTAATTCTTTAGTAACATTAAATTTAAAAATAATTAAACATGAACCTTCAAGGTTTAAAAGGCAACCCTACAAAATTAAATGTATCTGTGGAGATACAAATATTGATTTAGTGTATTTTAATGCAAGACATCCTATGTTGAGACAAATGCTTCCAACAAATGAAAATAGATTAATATCTGGAAAATTAGAATATTTTAGAAACACATTTCAAATAACGCACCCTACTCATGTAAGTGCTTTAAACAATAATAAAATAATCAAAAGTAAAGAAGCAGTTTACAGTTTAACTAGTGGCCTCAATCAAAAAATAATGAATAAATTAACCGATCAAATATTAAATAATTTACCAAATTTTAATGAATGGATAGAAACTTCAATATTGAATAAATATAAATTTAAAGGATGGAATGAAGTAGTTAAAAATCTTCATAATCCAAGTGATGATAATATAAAAAATAAAAATTTACTCAGAAGAAGACTAGCATTTGATGAATTATTATCTCATCAATTAGCTATAGGCATTATGAGAAATTTTAATCAAAAGAAAAAAGGTTTAAAAATTACTAGTAAAAATAAAACATTAAATAAATTTTATAGTAATTTAGATTTTCAACTTACAAATTCACAAAATAATGTAATCAAAGAAATACTTCAGGACCTAGGAAGTTCTAATCAAATGATCAGATTGTTGCAAGGAGATGTTGGGTCTGGAAAAACTATTGTTGCTTTAATATCAATGATAAAAGTATTTGAAAGTAATTTTCAATCTGCCTTAATGGTACCTACTACAATTCTTGCATTTCAGCATTATGAAAATATTCTAAATTTATTAAAAGATTCAAAAATTAATGTGCTTGTTCTTACAGGAAAAGATAAGGGCAAGGAAAGGAAAGAAAAATTAGATCAAATTGCAAAGGGAAAAGTAGATATAATAATTGGAACACATGCTTTAATACAAGATACTGTAAAATTTAACAATTTAGGTTTAGCAGTTATTGATGAACAGCATAGATTTGGTGTTTATCAAAGAATGGTATTTAACCATAAAAATCATAAACCAAATATTTTAGTAATGAGTGCGACTCCTATTCCAAGAACATTAACTTTAGCAGCATATGGAGATATGAAAGAAAGTAAATTAATTGAAAAACCTTTAGGTCGTAAACCAATTGTAACCAGCTCTTTGTCATTAAAAAAAGAAAATAAACTTATTGATAGAATAAAAGAAAAAATTAAAAATTCATCGTCTAAATTTTACTGGGTATGCCCTTTAATAGAAGAATCTGAAGAGTTAGATCTAAAAGCCGCAGAGGAAAGATACAAAATTTTAAAAAAATATTTCAAAAATAAAGTTCTTTTAATGCATGGACGTTTAAGTGAGATAGAAAAAGAAGAAATAATGACAAAGTTTAAAAATGAGGATTATAAAATTTTAGTTTCAACAACTGTTATTGAAGTTGGTGTAGATATTCCTTCTGCAACAACAATTGTAATTGAACATGCAGAAAGATTTGGTTTAGCTCAACTTCATCAATTGAGAGGTCGTGTTGGTAGAAATGACATTCAATCATATTGTATACTTTTACATAAAGATAATATTGGGGAAATTTCAAAACAAAGAATTGATATAATGAAGCAAACAAATGATGGTTTTAAAATCGCTGAAGAGGATTTAAAAATAAGAGGTCCAGGAGAAATTTTAGGAAAAAAACAATCTGGTAGCCCATCTTTTTATGTAGCTGATCTTAGTTTTGATTACGATCTATTAGAAGATGCGAAAATAATGGTAGAAGATATATTATCTAAAAATCCAAAATTGGAAAATTTTGAAGGAGAAAACCTTCGAAACTTGTTGTATCTTCAAGAAAGGGATGCAGCAATTTTAACACTTACTGCGGGATAATAGTTATGGATCTAGACAAAGGTATAAAATTTGAATGCCAGGGTTCTGGGAATTGCTGTGTTTCAAGAGGTGCTTATGGTTTTGTTTATTTAAGTAAAAAAGATATTAAAAAATTATCAATTGGATTTAAAACAACAGAACAAAACTTTGTAAAAAACTATTGTCAAAAAACTGATGGTTTCATTCACCTAAAGGAACTAAAAAAAAATAATGGAAATTGCATATTTTTGAAAGATAACAAATGCACTGTTTATAAGTCGAGACCTATACAATGTAGAACTTGGCCTTTTTGGCCTGAAAATATGAATACAAAAACCTGGAATAACGATATTGCTAAAAATTGCCCTGGTGTAGGTAAAGGTAAAATAAAAACAAAGAAAGAAATTTTAAAGCAAGTACAAATTGATTATGAAAATGAATTAAATATTAGGAATAAAAGTTAACCATTAGACTCAAATTCCATTTCTTTAAAATATCCGATATATTTATTAGTCTTTTTTTTAAGCAATATCTTTATTGTTGTTCCTTCGAGAACTACTTCAAGAATGTTATCATTTTTTCTTAAAATATCACAATTTTTTTCAATTCCAGATGCAATATTTTTAATTTTTGCTTTTTTCATTTTGGATGGTGAGCCCTGCAGGATTCGAACCTGCGACCCATTCCTTAAAAGGGAATTGCTCTACCAACTGAGCTAAGGGCCCATCGAATTTGTATTCTATATAGTTCAAATATTGTAAGCGCAAGTGATTAACTAAGAGTTTTTTTTATTAAGCTGCTCTAAAGTATTTTTAGAAACAAAATTTGAAACATCACCACCTAGTTTGTGGACTTCTTTAACAAAATTAGATGAAATGAATGAGTTTTTTTCTGAAGTCATAAGAAATATTGTCTCGATATCAGGGTTAAGTTGGTAGTTCATCCCTGTCATTTGGAATTCATACTCAAAATCAGATACTGCTCTTAAACCACGTATTATACATGTGGCATTTTGATCTTTAGCAAAAGTTGTAAGTAATCCTGATAATTCAGTAACATTAATTTTTGAATTTAGCTCATTTACAGAACTGATATCATTTTTGATAATATTAATTCTATCTTGAACACTAAATAATGAATCTTTGTTAATATTATTAGCGACAGCTATTACTAAATTATCTACTATTCTTAATGATCTTTTAATTATATCCATATGACCTGCTGTCATAGGATCAAAAGTACCTGGATATATTCCAATTTTATTCATTATTTTCGAATTCTTGTATTCTAGAAACAGAAACAATTCTATCACTTTCAGGAATCTTAAAAATACTTACACCTTTTGTTGATCTTCCAGCTATTCTAATTTGGTTTACATTAACTCTAATTATTTGACCCTTGTCACTAACAAGAATAATTTCATCGTTGTCCTTAACAACAAAACAATCAACAACTTCACCATTTTTTTCTGATGTAATTATACCAGTTATACCTTTCCCTCCTCTATTTGAAATTCTATATTCATAAGCAGATGATCTTTTTCCAAAACCCTTTGATGTTATAGCTAAAAGAAATTCCTCATTATTATTTAATTCTTCAAATCCATTTTTGAGTGATGTAGTTTCTTTTCTACTTTCGGATGCTGCCCTTAAGTATTCTTGACGAATGCTCATATCAATCACTGAATGTTTTAAAATTGATAAAGAAATGATTGTATTGCCCTTATCTAATTTTATACCCCTTACACCTGAAGAATTTAAACCAGAAAATAATCTTAATTTTTCAACTGGAAAACGTAAACATTTTCCATTTGATGAAGAAAGTAAAATATCATCATCAACTGTACAAAGCTTAACACCAATTAATTCATCTTTTTCATCAAGCTTGATAGATACTTTACCTGAGTCCCTCAATTCTCTTTTTCCACTCTTAGCAACATCAATTAATTTATTTTTTCTAACCATTCCATTTTTAGTTGTAAAAATAACATAAAATTTTTCCCACTGATTTTCATCTAGGGGCAATGGTAGAAAAGTTGATATTTTTTCAGAATTTTTAAATGGCAATAAATTTACTATAGGCTTTCCTCTTGCCTTTAAACTAGCTTCAGGCACATCATGAGATTTTAGAGAATAAACTTTTCCTAATGAAGAAAAAACTAAAAGTTTAGTATGAGTATCTGCAAAGTGAATTTCTTTAACAAAATCTTCTTCTCTAGTAGACATACCGGTTTTACCTTTACCTCCTCTATTTTGAGAACGATAATTAGATAATAGTGATCTTTTTATGTATCCATTATTAGAAATAGTTAAAACTATATCTTCTTGTTGAATATATCTTAAATCATCTACTTGCTCATATTCTTGATCAATAATCTCACTACGTCTTTCAGTTGCAAATTCTTTTTTTATTTCAGCTAATTCATTTTCTATTTCTTTTAAAAGAATGTCCCTAGAATTAAGTATGGATAGATAATTTTTAATTTCTAAAATTAAACTTTCTAAATCTTTTTGTATATCTTCTCTTTCTAAAGCAGTTAATTTTTGCAATCTTAATTCTAAAATAGCTTTAGCCTGTGCATCAGAAAAATTGAAAGTGTTACTTTTTAACTCTACAGTATCGTCCTCAACTAATTTAATAAAATTAAGATTTTGTTTAGATACTTTCCATTTCTTTTTAATTAATTTTTCTTTTGCTTCTTTTGTATCTTTTGAACTTTTTATTAACTCTATAATTTCATCAATATGTTCATTAGTAACAACCAGTCCAACTAAAATATGAGCTTTTTCTCTAGCTTTATTAAGATCAAATAATGTTCTTTTTATTATTACTTCTTCTCTGAAATCTAAAAATGAAGATAAAATTTCTTTTAAATTCATTTGTTCTGGCTTACCTTTATTTAAAGCAAGCATATTAGAATTGAATGTCGTTTGAATTAAAGTATGTTTATATAATTGGTTGAGAATAATATTTGAGTCTACATCTTTTTTTAATTCTATAACAACCCTAACACCGTTTCTATCTGACTCGTCTCTTAAATCTGAAATTCCTTCAACAATTCCATTTTTTACAATTTCTGCAATCCTTTCTAATAATTTTGATTTATTAACCTGGTAAGGTATTTCATGGAGAATAATTGCTTCTCGATCCTTTTTAAAATTTTCAATACTAGTCTTTGATCTAACTACACACCCTCCTTTTCCAGTTTCAAAAGCTTCAGTTATGCCCTTTTTACCAATTATTTGACCTCCTGTTGGAAAATCAGGACCAAAAATATATTTTTGAAGGTCTGAGATATTACATTCTGGATTTTTAATAAGATATAAAGATGCATCTATTACTTCTCCTAAGTTATGTGGGGCAATATTAGTCGCCATTCCAACTGCAATTCCCGATGCACCATTTACTAAAAGATTTGGAAATTGAGATGGTAAAACTGAGGGTTCTTTTGTTGTGTCATCATAATTAGATTGAAACGAAACGGTGTTTTTATCAATATCTTCAACAAGCTTCTCGGATACTTTAGCAAGTCGTGCTTCAGTATATCTCATTGCTGCAGGAGGATCCCCATCTAAAGATCCAAAATTCCCTTGACCATCAACTAACTCTAATCTCATAGAAAAATCTTGTGCCATTCTAACCATAGAATTGTAAATAGCTGAGTCTCCGTGAGGATGATATTTACCCATTACATCCCCCACTATTCTTGCTGATTTTTTATATGGTTTATTAAAATTGTAACCTGACTCACTCATAGAGTATAATATTCTTCTATGAACTGGCTTTAAGCCATCTCTACAGTCTGGAAGCGCCCTACTAACTATTACAGACATTGCATAATCCAGGTAGGATTTTTGCATTTCTTGCTCTAAACTTACTGAAGGTATATTTGAAGGCTCTTGATTGTCGTTATTTGATGTATCTATATCGTCAGGCACTAAAAAAATCCAAGTTTTCTAAGAAAAATTATGTATTTTTTATATCAAAAAGCACAATTTAAACCAATATAAATAAATGATTAAATTATATTAAAAAAATATTATTTATCAGTAAATAAAAATTATTATCTAATATAGAAATTTAAAAAGGTATATCTTCATCTAAATCTTCAGAATCACTTGATTGATTTCCAAAAGAATTGTCTTCAATTGTCTTAGATTGATCCATTTCTTGAGAATTATCAGATACCTGAGAATTGTTATTTCTACTATCTAGAAGGGTCAAATTACAATTATAACCCTGTAAAATAACTTCAGTGGTGTATCTGTCGTTACCATCTTTATCTTGCCATTTCCTCGTCTGAAGCTCTCCTTCAACATAAATTTTAGAGCCTTTTTTCACATATTTTTCAACTATATCTACCAAACCGTCACCAAAAACTACAATATTATGCCATGATGTTTTCTCTTTTTGCTCTTGAGTGCTTCTATCTTTCCACCTTTTTGAAGTTGCTATAGAAAATGAAGCCATTTTAGCACCAGACTGCATAGATCTAATTTCAGGATCTCTCCCCAAGTTTCCTAATAAAATTGTTTTGTTTACACTGCCAACCATAATTTTTTTATATTGAATATAATATAAATAACAAGTTAATATTTATTCCTATAAAATTAAAATCTTAATAATTTTTTTAATGCATTTTCTAATTTTTCAAGATCTCTTTTAGAATTGTATAATTGATAAGAAATTCTAGCAAAACTTTTATCTTCCCAAGGAATTATTGGAATTTCAATATTATAGTTTTTATATAATTTTCTTTGGAATTCTAGTTCATTAACTTTAGGTATAGGCAAAGAAATCATAAGTGGGGGTAAAAATTTTCTGTCTGCAAGTAATGGCATCTTAAATATTTTTGATAGTTTTAGAGCATAATCATACAAAACATTTGATTGAGATTTAAATAATTTTTTATTTTTTAAATCATTAATATATCTAATGGAAGCAGGTACAGACAACCAAGCAGCAGGATCTTTAGTTCCATTGTATTCAAACATATCAATAAATCTTGAGTTTCCCAATGCCCCTTTTTGATTGATTGATTTATTTTTTTTATTCCATCCATGACTTACGATCAGAGGATCTAAATGATTTTTATATTTACTTGAAGACCACATAAAAGCTGCACCTTTTGGTGACATCATCCATTTGTGACAATTCCCAGAATAAAAATCAGCATTTAATGTATTTAAATTTAAATCAATATGTCCTGGTGCATGCGCTCCATCAATAATAGTTATAATTTTTTTTTGTCTAGCTAAACGTATTAATTTTTTTATTGGGAAAAGAAGAGCGGTCGGAGATGTAATATGACTTAAAAAAAGAATTTTAGTTTTATTATTAAATTTTTTTGTAAAATCATGTATGAATTGATCCTCAGAATTTAAAGGTAGTGTAACTTTTACAACATTTATCTTAATTTTATATTTTGTTTTAATAAACTGCCATGTTTTTTCTAAAGCGCCGTATTCATGGTTGGAAATTAAAACTTCATCACCTTTATTGAATTGAATTGATTTAATAATAGCGTTCAATCCAGTCGTTGCATTAACTACTGGAGCTAAATTATTTGAATTGCAATTTATTTTTTTTGATAATATTTTTCTTACATTTGTCATATTGGGACCAAAATCTCTATACTGATCTAGAAATTTTACAGGTTGGTTTTCAAGTTTTTTTTGCCATAATTGATACTCATTAAATATTTTTATTGGGCATGCTCCAAAAGAACCATGATTAAGAAAAGTTACTTTTTTATTAAGTAAAAATTGATTTATTAATGTCACTAGCTTTTACCTTTTAATGTAGGATCAAGTGCATCACGCAATCCATCACCAAATAAAGTTGTCACTAATACAGTGATTGCAAGGGCTAAAGTAGGAAAGAGAGCCATATGCCAGTAAAAAAACATAAAATTAATTCCAAGATTTATCATTTGACCCCAACTTGGTAGCGGAGGTTGAATACCAACACCTAAAAAACTTAATCCAGCTTCTAACATCATTGCTAAGGGTATTGCTTGAACAAATCCTACAATTATTGGTGATATTGAATTAGGAATTAGGTGCACAAAAATAACATACATTGGGGATGCACCTAAAGCTAAGCTAGATCGTATAAATTCTTTTTCTTTAAATGCCATAACTTGAGCTCTCACCAATAAACAAACCTGAACCCATCCAAAAATACCTGCGATAAATATTATACTAAAGAAACCGCCATCTACTAAAGCAGCTAAAAGTAGAGCAGCAATGAGTGGAGGAACTACAGAGAAAACTTCAATAATTCTCATAATGATCCAATCAACTTTACCACCATAAAAACCAGATAAGGCACCAAGAGGTAAACCAATAAAAACACTACAAACCGCTGCTGCAAAACCAATTGTAAGTGACACTCGAGCTCCATAAATTATTCGAGAAAATAAATCCCTTCCTAAATCATCAATACCAAACCAGTGAGCTTGACTTGGAAAAGCTAAGCTGTTCATTAAAAATTTTTGTTCCTCGTAACTTGTTGTTGTTATTAATGGTGCAAAAATTGCCATTAAAACTATTAGAAATAGTAAAACACCAGACACTAAAGCTGCTCTATTTGAAATTAACCGCATTACTGCGTAAAAAAATGGGCTTCTAATTTTATACTGATTTTCCATACTACTGCTTTTTCTTATCACCTAATCTGATACGTGGATTTAATAATGCGTATATTAGATCGGCAATAAAATACGCAAAACAAAACATTACTGTTATCATTAAGAGTAATGACATCTCTAAAGGGTAATCTTTATTCTCAATACTTGATACAAAATATGCGCCTAAGCCAGGAACTCTAAACATTGCTTCAACAAATATACTACCCGTTGCTGTGCCTATAAACATTGGTAAAAAAACTGTAACAAGTGGGATAGCTGAATTTTTAATTACATGTCGAAATAAAATTTTTCTTTCACTTAATCCTTTAGCTCTAAGCACAGTTACAAAAGGTTTGTTCAAAGTATCAAGTATAGCCGAACGTGTGTAACGAGCATAAGTAGCCATTGGTATTGCAGCGTAAGCAGTAATTGGTAATATCCATTTCTTTGGCTCACCCCAACCGGAAGCTGGTAGCCATTCCAACCAAACAGAAAACAACAAAATTAATAACATACTGATTACAAACACAGGCACAGTAAGTCCAAGTGTTGAAATAGCTGAAGTAATGTAATCAATAATACTATTTCTTTTAATTGCAGCAATTAAACCTAATGCTATACCTATTGGAGCGCCTATTAGAACTCCTGATCCACCTAAAATCAAACTTGGCACCCAAGCTCTTCCAATAAGCTCAAGAACAGTTTCTCCTGGACTCTGATATGGAATGCCAAAATCAAATTGTAATACTCCCCACATATACTTAAAGTACTGAACGTATAAAGGCTGATCTAAACCGTATTGTTTTAAAATTTTTGCTTTTGCAGAGTCTGATAACGGCATATCAACTGGATCAAAAGGTCCGCCAGGTATTGCATGCATTAAGATAAAAACTAAAATTGAAATAAAGAAGAAAGTAAAAACAATCGATAGCAATCTATTAATTATATACCTAATCATCTACGTTACCTTAGCTTCAACAAAATGATTATTATCAACCTCAACAAAACCAATATCAGAATGATCTTTTGATACAAATTTAACATCATTAAGATTAAAAATTGGAATATTTGATTGAATATAATTATCATCAATAAATGTTCTTCTTTTTCTTAATGAGGGATCTAATTTGGGAATAGCGTCCAATAAAGATTTTGTATATGGATGAATAGGGTTTGCAAAAATTTGCTCTGTAGGCGCCTCTTCTACTACCCTACCTCTGTACATAACAGTTATGTTATCTGCTAAACTTCTTAATACGTTTAATTCATGACTTATAAATAAAATTGAAAGCCCCATCTCATCCTGTAAGTCCTGAAGAAGATTAATTACTTGTGCTTTAACACATACATCAAGAGCAGATGTTGGCTCATCAGCAACTAAAATACTTGGTTTAAGAGCAAGCGCTCTTGCAATGGATACACGTTGTCTCTCACCTCCAGATAATTCATGAGGATACCTATTGGTGTACGTTTTATTCAATCCTACTTTTTCTAATAAATCAATTGCTATTTCATTACGCTCATTTGTAGAGTGCAATTTATGTATGATGAATGGTTCAATGATAATTTTTGATATAGTCATCATAGGATCAAGTGAAGAATAACTATCTTGAAAGACTATTTGCATTTCTTTTCTATATTTTTTTAATTCTTGTAAATTTAGATTTGTAATATTGTTATTATTTACAAAAATTTCACCTTCAGTTATGTCCAGTAATTTCATAGCCATTAAAGCACAAGTAGATTTTCCAGATCCTGACTCTCCAACTAAACCTAAAACTTTTTTAGACTCAAGAGAAAATGAAACATTATCAACAGCTACAAAATTATCCTCATTCTTTGATAAAAAATTTGTAATATTTTTTGTTTCGGAATAAATTTTAGAAACATTCTTTAATTCTAAAACTTTGTTCATTTATGTTACTGCATACCAAAGATCTCTGTCTTCTTTAGATATCTCTTTAAGTCTTTTCTTTCCAGGTTCTCGCCCTGGAATACTATCAATAAGAGCTTTTGTATAGGGATGTTTAGGTTTATTGAAAATATCAAAAACATTTGAATTCTCCATAATTTTTCCACTATACATAACTAATACTCTATCAACCGTTTCTGCAATCACCCCTAAGTCATGGGTAATCATTACAAAGCTCATATTTGTTTCTTGTTGAATATCAGTTAACAATTGTAGTATTTGTGCTTGAACAGTTACATCAAGTGCTGTTGTTGGTTCATCTGCGATCAATAATTTTGGTTCACATGATAAAGCCATGGCAATCATAGCTCTTTGAAGCATCCCTCCTGACAATTGATGAGGGTAATAATTAATTACTTTATTTGCATTTTGTATTTCAACTCTTTCAAGTAAATGTTCTGTTTTTTTTAATGCGTCTTTTTTATCTATATTTTTATGAATCATTATAGTTTCAGCAATTTGATATCCAATTGTATGAAGAGGATCAAAAGATGTCATTGAGTCTTGAAAAACCATTGCTGCAATTTTTCCTCTTATTTTTTTTATATTCTCTTTTGATTGATCTAAAACATTTATTCCATCAATTTCAATTAAGTCGGCTTCTATGATAGATGTTGGAGAATTAAGTAATCCCATCACAGTCATAAATGTTACTGATTTACCTGAGCCAGACTCACCAACAACCCCTAAGCTTTCTCCTTGATTAATATCAAAAGAAATACCTCTTACTGCATGAACAATATTATCATACTGCTTAAAACTAATTTTTAAATTTTTAACTTTGACAATACTCATCTGAAAAAAATATGCCCCATAATAATGGGGCATAAATAATAAATAATATTATTTTGTTATATGAGTAAAGAAGTAATGACTTCTTTGATTCAGAGGTGCAAACCCAAGATTATTATTTTTAGGTCCATCACCTTTAACAGAATCTTTAACAAGAGATGTTGTTATAGGGTGCATCAGTGGAATAATTGAAACATTATTAATTAATTCCATTTCAGCTTTTTCATATAACTCTAATCTCGTATTATAATCTGGATGAGCATCTGCTTCAGCCACAAGTTTATCATAAGAATCTAAATAATGGCTATGTCTTCCTCCATTATAAAAGATTCCATAAAAGTTACTTGGATCTAGATAATCATACTCATATGGCGATAAAAATAGATTATTTTTATTATTTGTTAAAGCATCATACCATTCACCAATAGACATAATTTTAATTTTCATATCAATGCCTAGATGTTCTTTGTACTCAGCTTGAAGATATTGCAACATTGGTGCTGTAATAGCGCCATTGTAACCACCTTGATCTCGATACCAAATTTCAATTTCAGGAAAACCTTCTCCATTTGGATATCCTGCTTTAGCTAAATGCTCTTTAGCTTTTGCTGGATCAAAGACCGCGTATTCTGTAAGTTTTTCATTGTAACCTGGGAAACCAGGAGCCAATAAAGACTTACCAGGAATTGCGAGATCTTTTAAGACAGTACTTGTCATTTCATCTCTATCAACTGCATACCATAATGCTTTTCTTACATCCACATTATCAAAAGGAGCTGAAGTTAGATCAAATGAAATATAAGAAACTGCAAAAATTGCATTAGTTCTTAAATCATTTGGAAATTTACTTTTAGCGTAAGGTATTTGACCAACGTTTAGAGTAGTCATATCTGCATCTCCAGCCATGTAAGCAGGAAAGCCAACTTCTGGAGCACCAATTGTTGGATCAATAACTACTTTATCAATTTTTGCTGGCCAAGGACCATTATAAGTAGGGTTTTTTACAAATGTTTGTTTATTTGTAGATTTTTCCCAACTCTCCATAACGAAAGCATAAGATGATGGAAGAGTATCTACGTTTGCAGCATACTCATCACCGTGTTTTTTCCATGCGTGTTCAGCGACAGGGAACCATAATGAAAATACGCCAGGAAGATATGGTTTTACTGACTCAGTTGTAACTTCTATTGTTAGATCATCAACTGCTCTAATTCCTAATTCACTTACATCTTTTGAGCCATCTGATACAGCATTCCAATTTTTGATACCGGCAGCAAAACTATAGTACCATCCAAAATCAAAACCAGTTGTGACGGCTCTAGTTAATGCAAATACATAATCACTAGCTTTAAGTTTAGGTCCATCACTCCAAACAAGGCCATCCCTTAATTTGAATGTCCATGTTAATCCATCATCTGATTGTGACCATGATTCAGCCCCCATAGCAACTAAATTATAATCTTTATCAAATGTAGTTAGTGGTAATGATAAAAGTTCAGGCATACCTGCTCTGTTATAAACCGTTTTCATCCAATCAGCATATGTACCAGTTGTTGAATCACCTACTCCATAGAATGTATCGGAGTATGATGTGTTAGAAAACAACACTAATACTGTAGCAAAGAGAATAGAAATTTTTTTGAAAATATTCATAATTCCTCCCAAATTTTTATTATTAATAATAATATTTGTATCAAATAGTCAACCAAAGATGTTAAAAATATTGATATAATTAATTATTTTTAACCACTACTTTTAGATATTTTTTAAGATATATTAAAAATTGATCAATGAATCAGGATAAAATTACAATTAAAGGTGCAAGAGAGCATAATTTAAAAAATATAAATGTTGAAATACCAAAAAATAAACTTGTAGTAATAACTGGTGTGAGTGGATCAGGAAAATCAACTTTAGCATTTGATACAATTTATTCTGAGGGACAAAGGAAGTATGTCGAAAGTCTCTCAGCATATGCAAGACAATTTCTTCAAATGATGAATAAGCCTGATGTAGATAGCATTGATGGTTTATCACCAGCTATTTCTATTGAACAAAAAACAACACAAAAAAACCCCCGTAGTACTGTTGGAACTGTTACTGAAATTTATGATTACCTAAGAGTTCTTTATGCTAGAGTTGGTGTTCCCTACTCTCCAACAACAGGTAAACCAATTAAATCACAATCAGTAAGTGAAATGACTGATCAAATTATAAAAAATAATATTGATAAGAGAATATATATTTTATCTCCTATAGTTAGAGATAGAAAAGGTGAATACAGAAAAGAAATCGAAGATTTAAAGAAAAGAGGCTACCAACGGTTAAAAGTAGATAATGTGGTTTATGATATTGATGAAGTGCCTTCACTTAAAAAGAATTTTAAACACAATATCGATGTTGTGATTGATCGTCTTGTTGTAAAAAAAAATATTCAACAAAGATTAAGTGAAAGTATAGAAGTTGCACTAATACTATCAGATGGTTTGTTATATTTAGAAAATTTGGATACAAATAAAATATCTGTATTTTCATCAAAATTTGCATGTCCTGTATCTGGATTTAGTATTGAAGAAATTGAACCTCGATTATTTAGTTTTAATGCACCACAAGGCGCATGTTCAGAGTGTGATGGATTAGGAGTTGAAAAATATTTTGATGAATACAAGATTGTGCCAGATGAGACTAGATCAATTTCTGATGGAGCTATTAAACCATGGGAAACGAAAGTATTTGGTTATCAAAAAAAATATTTTGTTGAAACAATAGATAAAATTTTAAAACAATTTAAAGTAAAGAAAAATGTTCCATGGAGCGATATTCCTAAAAAGGTAAAAAATATAATTCTTTATGGAGATGAAAATAGTGAATTAAATTTTTTATATGATTTTGAGGGAATAATAAATTTTATTGATCGAAAATATGAAGAAACTGAGAGATGGTGGCTTCAATATGAGTTAGAAAAATATTTATCAGAGAGAGATTGTGAAGTTTGTAATGGTTATCGTCTTAACGAAAAAGCTTTAGCTGTAAAAATAGATGAAAATCATATTGGAAATATAACTAAAAAATCAATTAGCGAGTGTTTAAGTTGGTTTTCATTACTAGAGAGTAAACTGGATAAAAATAATAAAAAAATTGCCGAGGGCGTAATTAAAGAAATTAAAGATCGATTAATTTTTCTAAATAGAGTTGGTTTGGATTATCTATCATTGGCAAGAGCTAGTAAAACTTTGTCTGGAGGTGAAAGTCAAAGAATTAGATTGGCAAGTCAAATTGGTTCTGGTTTAACGGGAGTTTTATATGTTTTAGATGAACCATCTATTGGATTACATCAAAAAGATAATCAGCAACTAATTGAAACTTTATTTAGATTAAGAGATTTAGGAAATACAGTTATTGTTGTAGAGCATGATGAAGATGCAATTAGACAATCTGATCATATAATTGATATTGGTGTTAAGGCGGGAGTTAACGGAGGTCACATAATTGCAGAGGGAGGTCTTAAGAAAATACTGAAAAATAATAAAAGTTTGACAGCCAAATATTTGAATAAATCCTTAGAAATTGAAGTTCCTAAAAATAGAAGAAAATTTAATAAAAACAAAGTTTTTAAACTTAATAAAATTAAAACAAATAATTTAGATAATCTTAACGTTACTTTACCTCTAGGAAATTTTATTACTGTGACAGGTGTTTCTGGAAGTGGAAAATCTTCATTAATAATTGATACATTATATCAAAGGTTAGATGAATATTTTAATAAATCGTTAAATAAAGATGAAAGTCGTTTTAACTTTAAAGGCATTAATCATATCGATAAAGTAATTGATATAGATCAATCTCCTATTGGAAGAACACCAAGATCAAATCCAGCAACATACACAGGTTGCTTTACACCTATTAGAGATTGGTTTGCAAATTTAAATGAATCAAGTGCTAGAGGATATAAACCAGGTCGTTTTTCTTTTAATGTTAAGGGTGGTAGATGTGAGTCATGCGAAGGAGACGGAGTAAAAAAAATAGAAATGCATTTTTTAGCGGATGTTTATGTTGAATGCGATATCTGTAAAGGAAAACGATACAATAGAGAAACTTTAGAGGTAAAATATAAAGATAAATCAATTTCTGATGTTTTAGAAATGACTGTTGAGGAAGGTTATAAATTTTTCGATAAAATTCCTTCAATAAAACAAAAATTACAAACTTTAATGGATGTTGGATTAGATTATATAAAAATAGGTCAATCAGCTACTACATTGTCAGGTGGTGAAGCACAAAGAATAAAATTATCAAAAGAATTATCAAAAAGATCAACAGGAAAAACACTATATATTCTAGATGAACCAACAACCGGTCTTCATTTTGATGATGTTAAAAAATTACTTAAAATTCTTCATACACTTGTTGATGAAGGTAATACTGTAATCGTTATTGAGCATAATCTTGATGTTATCAAAACAGCTGATCATATAATTGATCTGGGTCCGCTAGGAGGTGTGAAAGGTGGTCAAATTGTTGGAACTGGTACTCCCGAAGATATTGCAAATAATAAAAAAAGCTTTACAGGTGAATTTTTAAAGAAAATTTTATAAATCAAAGGAAATAAAATGATAAATCTAGAGTTACCAGATCTACCCTACAGTAAAGATGCTCTAATGCCGTATATGTCGGCAGAAACTTTAGAGTTGCATCATGATAAGCATCACATGGCTTACATTACTAATGGAAATAAATTTATTAAAGAACAAAATATAGCTGACGATAACGTTAGTGATATAGTTATCAACTCTTATCAAAAAAATGCTCCAGTATTCAACAATGTAGCGCAACATATAAATCATGTTCATTTTTGGGAAGTGATGAAAAATAATCCAAATGGAAAAATTCCCTCTGAACTCGAAAATAAGATAGTTTCAGATATAGGTTCAATAGAAAAAATGAAAGAAGATTTTATAAATGCAGGCATTGGTCAATTTGGATCAGGTTGGTGTTGGTTAGTTCTAAATAATGGAAAATTAGAAATTACTAAAACACCAAATGGAGAAAACCCGATTGTACATGGTCATACTCCTCTACTTGGATGTGATGTTTGGGAACACTCATATTATGTTGATTATAGAAACAGAAGACCTGATTATTTAAAAGCTTTTATTGATAATTTAGTTAATTGGGAAAAAGTTACAGAAAACTTAAATAACGCTTAATCATCTTCATCTTGCGGTCTAAACTTAAAGATTAATAAAGTTGGGACCGCAATAAAAACAGATGAATATGTTCCGATTATTACACCTATAATCATTGTTAAAGCGAAAGGTCTAATAACCTCTCCTCCAAAAATAAATAAAGATACTAAAGCAAGAAGTGTAGTTAAACTTGTCATTATAGTTCTGGATAAAGTATTATTAACTGATAAATTAAATAGATCTACTAACTCTAACTTTTTATATTTTCTCAAATTTTCACGAACTCTATCAAATATTACAACTGTATCATTAATGGAATAACCAGCAATTGTTAGAATTGCTGCTATTGTTGCAAGAGAAAATTCTACATTTAAAATAGACAGCAATCCAAGAGTAAATAATACATCATGAGTTAATGCTACAACTGCCCCAAAACCAAATTGCCATTCAAAACGCAACCAAATGTAAATTAGAATAGCAATTAATGCAAAAGAGACTGCTTGAAAACCTCGAAACAATAGCTCAGAACTAATTGTAGGACCTACGAATTCAGATCTCCTAAATTCAACAACTTTATCTTGAATTAAATTTTTAACAGAATTAACAGTCTCTATACTTTCTTGATTACTTTTATTTTGAAGTCTAATCAAAATAATATTTTCATTACCAAATTCTTGTAAAGATACATCACTATAAGAAGAAGATAAAATTTCTCTTAATTCTCCAATTGAAGTATTTTTTGTACTAACTTCGATTAAAGTACCTCCTTTAAAATCAATACCTAGATTTAAACCTTTTATACTTAATAAAACAATTGAAATTAGCATTGCTAAAATAGAAAAAATTAAAAAATTTCTTCTTAAACCTAAAAAATTAATATTAGGCTCAACAGGAATAATTTTATTTAAACCAAACATTATAATGTTAATTCTTTTTTGTTTGCAAATGATAAATACATATATACTAAAAAATTTGTAAGCATTAAAGCTGTGAACATTGATGCTATCACACCTAAAGATAATGTAATTGAAAAACCTCTAATTGGACCAGAGCCAAATGCAAATAGTAACACAGCAGCAATAAGCGTTGTAATATTGGCATCAAGTATAGTTGACATAGCTCTGTCGAAGCCATTTTTTACAATATGAAAAACTTTTGTTTGTTTTAAACTTTCTTCTTTAATTCTTTCAAAAATTAGAACATTTGCATCTACTGCCATTCCAATTGTTAATACTATTCCAGCTATACCAGGTAATGTTAATGTTGCACCTATAGTACCTAATAATGAAATTATTATAAATAAATTTACAATTAAAGAAACATTAGCAAGAGCGCCAAAAGTTCCATAAATTAGTATCATAAATATACATACAAAAACCATTCCAATAATAGCAGCTATTTGACCAGCAGCTATAGAGTCTGCTCCCAAACCAGCGCCCACTGATCTTTCTTCAACTATTTCTAAAGGCGCTGGCAATGCACCAGCTCTTAATAAGACTGCCAAATCAGATGCTTCTTGGGCATTAAAGTTTCCAGTTATGATACCTGACCCTCCTGTAATAGCACTATTAATTCTAGGAGCTGTAATAACAACACCATCTAATACAACAGCAAGATTTTTCCCAATATTGTTTGTTGTGACTTTACCAAATTTTTGAGCACCTTCTGTATCAAAACGGAAAGATACTGCATGACCCTCTGTTTGATCAAATGAACCTTTGGCATCTACTAAATTTTCTCCACCAACAACTGCTCTTTTATCTAATAAATATTTTGTATTTTCATCATACATATCTGAAACAATAATTTTTCCAAAAGGAGCTAAGTTATTTTGAAGAGCTGAAGTATTCTCATTATCTACAATGTGAAAAGTTAATTTTGCAGTTTTGCCTAATAAATCTTTAATTCTTTCAGGATCCTTTACTCCTGGTAATTGTAAGAGTATTCTCTTTTTACCAGATCTTTGAATTAAAGGTTCTTTAGTTCCAGATTCATCAATCCTTTTTCTAACAATTTCAAGTGATTGCTTAATTGCTGAGTCTTGAATAATTTTTCTATATTCATCATTTAACTTTATACTAAGTCTATTATTACTAATTTGTAAGGAAACTCCTCTATACATTTGGAAAAAGCTATCTCTAATATCTTTTATCTTCTCAATGTTAGTAAAAAAAACAACAACCTCATTTTCTTGAATATCAATTTTTTCAATTTTTGCAGCTTGATCTCTTGAAATCAAACGAACACTATCAACAAAATTATCTAATTCTTCTTTATATAAAACATCTAGTTGAACTTCTAATAATAAATATGATCCACCTTGTAAGTCTAAACCTAGATTAATCTTATTTTTTAAAAACCAATTTTTGGAATTTTCATCATAAATAATTGAAGGAATTGCAAAAATTATTCCTAATAGAACTAACGATATTACGGTAAATGATTTCCAGATAGGATAATTTTTCATTAATAAAAAAAATTATTTTTTTCTAGAAAATAAAGAGAAGCCAGATTTACTCTTATTCTCTTCTTTTGGTGGCTCTTTTTTTTGAACTTCTGGCATTGCATATAAATCCGCAACCATTCCTGATGCAATTTTAATTTCAACATTATCTGCAACTTCTAAAGTTAATTCCCTATTATCAGCAACTTTGTTTATAGTACCTATAATTCCACCTGAAGTGACAATTTTATCACCTCTTTTAAGATTAGATAGCATTTCTTTATGCTGTTTAACTTTTCTTTGTTGTGGTCTAATTAATAAAAAATAAAAAACTACAAATATTAAAATAAGTGGTAAAAATGTTCCAAAAGCTTCCATAATAGTACCTATGATGATTTAATTTGAGTGATTTATTATACTGTGTAATAAGAAAAATCAAATAAAGTATTTATTATGTTTTTAAGCAATTTTTTATCTAATATTACACTCTCAAGAGCAAATGCATTTATTTGGGATAGTAAAATAAAAAACCTTAAAATAATCTCACATTTTAGATGCTTAGATTTAGATCTATTAATTGGAATAGAAAGACAAAAAGAAACTATTTATAATAATACTATTAATTTTGCTGAAGGAAATTTTACCAATAATGCTTTGTTATGGGGATCTAGGGGGAATGGTAAAAGTTCTCTGATTAAATCAGTTTTTTATGAAATAAATAAAAAGAATAAAAATTTAAAATTAATTCAATTAAATAAGAATAATATTTTTGATATCGAAGTTATTTACGAAAAATATGCTAATTTAAAAAATTATAATTTTATAATTTTTATTGATGATTTATCATTCGAAAAAATAGATAGTGATTACAAAATAATTAAATCAACATTAGATGGGAGTATACAAAATCAACCCAAAAATATAGTTCTATATGTTACCTCAAATAGAAGGCATTTAATGCCAAGAGATATGATAGAAAATGAAAGATCTTCTGCTATTCATACAGATGAAAGTGTTGAAGAAAAAATAAGTCTAAGTGATCGTTTTGGTCTATGGATTGGCTTTCATAATATTTCTCAAAATGATTTTGTTAATATAATTTTTCAGTATTGTGAAAAATTTAAACTTCCTTTTAATGAAAAGACTGAAAAAGAAGCAATTAAATGGAGTTTACAAAGAGGTAATAGAACTGGGAGATCAGCATGGCAATTTATTATTAATTATGCAGCTGAAAATAATAAAAAAATAGATTTTTGATTTACTCAAAATCAAAATTTATTTTTTCTAAACCTGATACACCGTCCTTTAAATGATAAATATTTGTTTGATTTAGTTGTTCAACAAATCCATTAGCTAAAATTGAAGATATGTCTCCTTTTTGACTTATGAAAATAACCTTCTCTCCTATTTGTATATTTTCTTTATACTTTTCAAAAAAATCAGGAAAAAATTTACCATTTTTATCAAATGCTGTGATCTGAATAGCTCCTGGAATTTTATTTTTATTAGTTCTTTGATCTTCACTTCTAATATCTATAATTTTAAAATCATCTGTTAAAGCTAATTTTAATTGATAACCATCTATCTCTTTATAACCAGGGGGAATTACTTTAATTACTTCAATATCAAAAATAAGATTTGATTTTGGTGGAATTAAACTTCCTGCACCACTTTCTCCATAAGCTAATTGATAAGGAATAAATATTGTTCTTTTTCCACCTTCTCTCATTCCAAGTAACCCAGTTTCCCAACCTAGGATTACTTTTCTTACCCCTATTTGAAAATCAAAGAATTGCCCTCTATCATATGAACTATCAAAAACAGTATTATCCTCAAGTCTACCAATGTAATGAACAGATAATTTTGAATGATTTTTTACTTCTAAACCATTACCAATAGTTTCATTTAAAATCTTAACTTCATTTGAAAAAGAGTTATAGCTAAAAAAGAAAAGAAATAAAAATAATAAAATTTTATACATTAATTTGCTTCCTGTAATTGTTTTATCTGTGAAGGTAATGAAACAATTCCACTTAAAACAATAAATATTGCTCCAATATAAGCATATAAATTCATATATTCATTAAATATAAATATTCCAACCAATGATGACCACAATACCTGTAGGTAAACTAAACTAAAAACAGATGCATAATGTTTTTGAGCAATCTTAAATGCAGTAGTAGCAAAAAACATAGCTGAATTGATAAATAATGCGGCAGTTGAAATTAAGAAAAATTCAAAAAGAGTTACTTTTAATGGATTGAATAAAAATAAAGGTATTGAAACTAAGTGAACGAAAAAGCCGCCATAAAGAAAATAACCAATATTTGTAGTTACATGATTATATTTATTTACAATAAATGTTGTAATTGTAAT
Organism: uncultured Alphaproteobacteria bacterium; assembly: GCA_902538155.1. Taxonomy (GTDB): domain Bacteria; phylum Pseudomonadota; class Alphaproteobacteria; order HIMB59; genus CACPNW01. The sequence goes on along the minus strand of CACBDX010000003.1, from coordinate 42,228 downwards.
TAATAATACCCCAATAAGAACAATGAGGTAATAAATATTAAAGCTTTCAAATCCAGGCTGAATAACAAATAAAACTCCTAAAAAACCAATTAACAAAGATAAATAAGTTAAGAAATTTAGCTTTTCATTTAGTAAAAAAATAGCAAAAATCGTTCCCATCAATGGTGCAGTCATATTTAATGTTGTGAATTCTGGAAGTTTAATTTGTTCAAGTGTTATAAAAGCAATAAATGGCAAAGGGATATTTAAAAAACCTCTAAAAATAGGGGGAAAATAATTAGTACATTTTATATTTTGTTTTAAAGTTCCATTAATAAATAAATAAAATGGGAAACATAAATAAATCGGTATTCCATAAAATATGAAATGATAAAATTTCACATTTGTTTGAGATAGATAATTTATTATTGCGTCATTTGTTACAAAAAAAATTCCTGCAAAAAACAAAAGAATTGAAGAATAAATAATACTTTTTTTCATAAATTAATTTTTAATAATAATCATAAAGCATTCAGTTGTTTTTTTTGAGCCTGAAGAGATAAAATCCCACTTAATACAATTAAAAAAGCTCCTATCAATGCAAAAAAATTAAGATATTCATTAAAAAATAAAATACCAATTATTAATGACCATAATATTTGCAAATAAAATAATGCAAATATTGATGAAAAATGATTTTTAGAATTTTGAAACGCATAAGTTACAAGATAAACACCTAATAAAACGATTAAACCGGCAAATAATGAAATGATTAATAGTTGATAATTTATTAATGGATTAAATATAAATAAAATAACAGAAACCAAATTAATAGGTATTAATCCATATACAAAAAATCCTAGAGTGGTTGTAATATTAGAATATTTATTTGCTAAAAAACTTTGCAAAGCCAAAGTAAATGCACCATAAACAGGAAATAAATAATAAAAGCTAAAATCTTGAAAACCTGGCTGGATAATAAATATCACACCTATAAATCCTAAAAAAATTGCAGTGGTTGTTACATAATTTATTTTTTCTCCTAAAAATAAAATTGCTAGAATTGATCCTAAAATAGGGGAGATCATATTTAGAGTTGTCCATTCAGGTAATGAAATATTTTGTAAACTTATAAATAACATATAAGGTAAAGGTAAAAATAAAAAACCTCTTAACATTAAAATTGAATAATTTGATGACCCCAAATAAGTTTTAATATTTCCAGTGAAGTATAAATATATAAATATTATAATTAACCAAGGACTTCCAAAGAATACATGATGATAAAACTTAAACTCTACTTCAGTTAAATGATTAATTATTGCATCATGTATTACAAAAAAAATTCCACCCAAAATTAATGACAATGAACAGTACAAAATTTTTTTATTAATCATGAATTTTACTATTTAGGGATTGTGTGAATATAAAAAGTACTTATATTGATAGTATAATGAATACAAATGAAATAAAAACGTATAGTTTAATAATAAAAGGAAAAGTTCAAGGTGTTGGATTTAGACACTGGTTTAGTGATTTAGCTATTTCGTTAGGATTAAATGGATATATTCAAAATAAAGAAAGTAAAGATGAAGTAGAAGCTATAATTCAAGGAGATATGAAAAGTATACTATCTATAACTGAAAAAGCGAAAGATGGACCATCACTAGCTCTAGTTGAAGGAGTTATTCCAAATAGTATCATTAGCAATGTGAAGTATTCAGGTTTTATAGTTAAATACGAAACTTAATTAAAAACTTGCTTTATAGTTTTATGAAGGGAGTCAAATATTTCATCAATCTGATTTTTAGTAATTATAAACTGAGGGCACAAAACAATTGCAGGACCTAAAGGTCTGCAAATTAATCCATTATCAATTGATAAATTAGCAACTTTGTCTCCCATGTTAAGATGACTTTCAAATGGTTCTTTTGTATCTTTATTTTTTACCATCTCTAATGCAGCCATAAGACCTATTCCTCTAGTTTCTCCTATGTGTTCATAATCATTAAATTCATTTAATCTTTCAAAAAAATAGGGTTCCATCAATTTTACATTATCTAGTAAACCCTCATTAATAATTACATCTATTGCCTTCAAAGCAATTGCACATCCCACAGGATGGCCGCCAGCAGTAAAACCGTGTGGAAATTCTTCTGCCTCTTCTGATACTTCAACAAATTTATCTGAAAATTCTTTATTAACTAAAACTGCACCCATAGGAAAGTACCCAGCTGTTAAACATTTAGATGAAATAATTATATCTGGTTTGATATTGTATGTTTCACAACCCCATAAATTTCCAGTTCTACCAAATCCACAAATTACCTCATCTGCGATAAAAGGAATATCATATTTTTTTAATATAGGCTGAACTAAATCAAAATACGATTTTGAAGGAGGTATACAACCACCTGCACCTTGAACAGGTTCAGCAACAAAACCGGCAATAGTTTCTGGATCTTCTTTAATGATTTTTTCTTCTAAATTTTTAGCCATTCTAATAGAAAATTCTTCTTCAGTTTCATTCTCTATTCCATATTTCCAATAATGAGGACATTCAATATGAATGAATTCTTTTGATGGTAATCCAAACTCTTTATTGTATGGTTTGGCTGTCATTGAAGAAGCTCCTAAAGTAACGCCATGATATCCATTAATTCTTGTTATAATTTTTCGTCTATTTGGCTTTCCAATTCTTGCATTTAACATCCATAACATTTTGACCATGGTGTCATTTGCTTCAGATCCTGAATTACAAAAAAATACACGACCTTGATCAAAAGGTGATACTTCAATAATTTTTTCAGATAGCTGTAACGTTTCTTCAGACAACCTTCCAAATAAAGAATGATAACCAGCAAATTTTTCATACTGTTTTTTTGCAACTTCAATTAATCCAGGATGATCAAAACCTGCACACTGATTCCATAGACCAGAATTTGCATCTAGATATTTACTACCTTTAGTATCGTAAACATATATTCCTTTTCCATAAGAAATAACTAAAGGGCCTCTTTCATTTAATGACTTCAAGTCAGTAAATCCATATAAATGACTTGAAGAATTTCTTTGTAACATATCGGTTAAATATTTTTTTTTATTATGAAAAGCAAGATTTTATTTTCAGTTGGGACGATAGGTGTACTTTTCATGATGGCTGGCCAATTATCATTCTCTATAAATGATAGTTATGTCAAACTTGTTGTAAAAAATATAGGTGATGACAATTCATTATATTCTGTAATTTTTTTGAGAGGTTTAGTAACATCAAGTCTATTAGGTTTATATTTAATTTTTTTCGAAAAAAAGAATTTAATTAAAATACTCTCAATCAAAAGTTTTCATATAAGAGGTTTGTATGAAGTTTTAACGGCATTATTTTTTTTGGTTGGATTAATATTACTTCCAATATCTGAGGTTTACACACTTTTAATGACTAATCCTTTCTTTGTCACAATATTTGCTTTTCTTTTTTTGGGAGAGAAAGTTGGTATAAGAAGATGGTGTGCAGTCATAATTGGATTCTTAGGTGTCCTAGTTGTTGTAAATCCACAAAATTTTCAATTTAATTATCTTTTAGTTTTACCAATTTTAGCTGCTATTTTTTTAACTATTAGAGATATTGCTACAAAGAGTTTAGCGACTAAATCAAATAGTGTTGAAATTACATTTGTGACTGCTTTGTTGATTACTGGATTTGCAGGCTTGGGTTCAATAATTTTTGGTTATCAAGTAAGCGGTGAAGATGTAAATTATATTCTTGTTTCTAGTATATTTGTTTTGTTCGGCTATTTATTTTCAGTATTAACAGTTTTTTATGCACCACTCTCATTAACGGCCTCTGCAAGATATAGTGTAATTATATTTGGGATGATTTTTGGATATTTAATACTAGGTGAAACTCCAACTTATAATATGATAATAGGCGCTATAATTATTACCTTAAGTGGTTTATTTGTAATCAAAAGAGAAAAAGAAATAGGAAAAATTAAATAAAAATTTACTGGCTCTTACAAAAATTATAAACTTCTTCAGCATGGCCTTTAACTTTGACTTTATTCCAAGAATTTAAAATTTTTCCATTTTTATCCATTACAAATGTAGATCTATCTATTCCAAAATATTTCCTACCGTACATGGATTTTTCAATCCAAATGCCAAGTTTATCACAACTCTTCCCTTCATCCGAACCAAGTGGATATTTCAATTTATACTTATCAGAAAATTTTTTATTCCGATCAATAGGATCTTTAGAGGCTCCTATTACATCAAAGCCAATTTTATTAAATTTTGTTAAATATTTCTGAAAGTCTGCGACTTCTACTGAGCATCCACCAGTCAACGCCTTAGGGTAAAAGAATAAAACTGTTTTGTTTTTTAATTTAGATGAATCAAACTCATTATCATTAGTTAATTGAAGTTTTATCTTAGGAATTTTTTTCATAATTATACTACTAGTTTAAGACCGTACCCGGCTTTTTTGACTCTTGTTTTAAAATAATTTTTATTAAATTTATTTAAAGTTGGCTTTGTATTTATTTGATTTTCGACTTTAATTCCAGCTTTCTTAATAGAATTAATTTTATTTTTGTTATTTGTAATAAGATTAACTTTATTTATTTTTAATAATTTAAGTATTCTAGCTGCAATATTAAAATCTCTTTCATCGTCTAAAAAACCAATATTATGATCGGCATCTATTGTATCCATACCCCTTGCTTGAAGAGAATAGGCTCTCATTTTATTAGCTAATCCTATTCCTCTACCTTCTTGTTCTAAATATAATATAATTCCGCCATTATTTCTAACCATGTAATTAATTGATTGATTTAATTGTTCACCACAATCACATTTTAAAGAATGAAAAATATCACCTGTAAAACAAGCTGAGTGTATTCTTAAATTAACAGATTTTCTATTTATTTTTTTTGGGTTAACAATAATTGCTACATGTTTATCAGATCCAATATATGATTTAAATATTTTAAAATTAGAATTTTCATTTTTTGGTAGTGGAACTTTTGCGCTAGAAACTAATTTGATACTTTCACAAATTAATTCATTTTGCCTCAATAAATCTTTATAATCGAATATTAAAATTCCATTTTTAAATCCAAATTCATTTATATTTTTATAATATTTTTTATTAATTTTTTTAAAAACTAGCGATGGTATCATTTTAGCATTTTTGGAAAGATCAATACAAACATTATGAAAATTTTTAGCTTTGAATTTTTTAATATTGGTAAATTTAATTACTTTATTATTGCTAAGAGGATTGACAAATAAATTTATTATTTGATTTACATCTGTTTTAGGATTTATCTCGAAATAAACATTACTTTTAATATTCTTATTAAAAATTGATTGAGCTTTTTGTTTAGTAATAAGTAGATATTTTTCATTAATTAAGTGCTTATTGAATTGGTTAAAAATTTTACTTTGGGAATGCTCTATATTAAAGAACATCCAGTATTCCTTGTTATTCTGAATTATTAAGGGTCTTCCAGTTCTGAGTTCGTTAATTGCCCTATCTATAATAGTTCCTGTATTAGATTTGAAACTCATGAAAACTTTATATAGATATAATTGTAATAAAAACAAATGATTACATCAAAAAATATAGGAATTTTATTAAATTTCATAAAAAATTCTAAAAAGGATAATGATTTATATTTATTGGTTAAAAAAAATAGTATTTCTTTATCATCAAAAACAAAAAGTAACTTTTACATAAAAAATAAAAATCTGGTATCTAAAATTAATATAAGTAAATTTTATCAGTCAATCTTAAATATCCTGATTCCAATATTAAGAAAAAACAAAAAATTAGTTATAGCTCAGATAGGACAAAGTATTGATGGTAGAATTGCATTAAATAATGGAAATTCACATTACATAAATAATCCAAAGAGTATTATTTATCTACATTGTTTACGAAGTATCAGTGATGCAATTATTGTAGGTTCAAATACCATTAAAAAAGACGATCCTCTATTAACAACAAGAAAAATAAAGGGCACAAATCCAAAAAGAATTATTATTGATGGCAGTCTTTCGCTAAATAATAAATATAAAATATTTAATGACGGTAATGAAAATATAATTTTTACAAAAAGTAATAAAAAAATTAAATTAAATAATACCACAATAATAAGATTAAAAGAAAAAAATTTTACTAAAAACTTTATTACGCAAATAAAAAAACTTAATTATAAAAATATTTTAGTAGAGGGAGGATCAAAAACTATTTCAGAATTAATAAATAATAAATATATTGATATTCTTCAATTTATGATTGCACCAATATTAATAGGTTCCGGAATTAATTCATTAAATTTAAAAAAAATCTCAAATCTCAATAAAGCTATCAGACCAAAACATAATTTTAATGAATTAGAAAATGAAATTATAGTTAATTTATTTCTTAATAGCTAAAAAATCTGTATTATTTAAAATAAATCTGGAATTTTTTTCTTTAATAAATTTTAAACGAAATTTTAACCAATCATCTAAGTTAAGTTTATTTTTTTGAATAATTTCTCTACAAAAATTTAAGAAATAAATTTGAAATTCATAATTTTTACTAACGTTCCATGTAGAGTCTAAAACATATGTTGTGTGGGTTCTTTCAAATACATTATTTATTAATTCAGTACAATCTGGTCCAACGGCCACTTCCCCTACTCCTTTGTCAGATTTTTGATCTTTATTAAAAAAATTAAGAATTTTTTTATCATCCTTGTGTTTTGGAAAAAATTTAAAATTACCGTTATAATTTAAGGCAAAGTAGACAATTTCTGTATCAAGATTTAATTTATGAAAATTTTTAAACCATGTTTTTGGAAGAATATCTAAAAAAGCAGATCCAGTAACTAAATTATAATCATTAAAATTTATTTTTTCTAGATTATTAATTACATCAACAATTTTAAAATTAGTTTTTTTTATTTTAGAAGATAATTTTATATTTTTTTTAAAATAATTTGTAGATTGATGTGATATGTCTACAAAAGACCAATATTGATTATTTAATAATCGTGACTTTAGAAATCTATAATTAGATCCAGCACCTGAACCCAAATCAACTATTCTAATATTTTTTTTATTTTTAAAAAATTTATTAATTAAATATAATATTCTTTTGTTTCTTGAATTTCTATCGACGGATTCTCTAAGATTTAACCATTTATTTTGAAATTCATGCATATTAAATTAAATTAACAAATTTCTTAGCTGACTCTAGAGGAGTAAGAAGATATCTTTTGTTTTTATGAATATCAATATTTAGTTTATTAAAATTTTTTTTATTTAATATATTTTTAATGATTATATTTCTAAGATCATTTACTTCAAATTTTTTGAAATAAATAACACCCTTTTTTCCTAGTGTATTTAAGATAGTATCAGTAAAAAAGCTTATAATTGGTTTTTTAATTATTAATGCATTTGCTAAAGACATTCCAAAACCTTCATATTTACTTACCGAAATGTAACAATCTGTTTTAGAATATAATTTAGCTAATTTTGTATCTGAAATAGTACCGTGGAATATTATTTTTCTGTTCATTGAATTTTTAGAAATAAATTTTTTGAGTTTTTTGTAATAACCTATATCTCTTGTAGTATCACCAACAATTTCTAAAATAAAATTATCTAAAGGCTTTAAAACTTTTAATAAAAAAAGATAATTTTTTCTATTTATTATACTTCCACATGTTAAAAAATGAATTTTACGATTTTTTTTAAAATTATAATTTACTAGTCTTTCTATTCCAGGTTCAACTACAGATATTTTATTATTTAGAACCTTGAATTCATTTATTAATAAATTTTTTGTATTTTTAGAAGTCACAATAAATTTATTTATTTTTTTGAAATTTTCTTTTTCTAATCTCAAGAAATTTTTTGACCTTTGACCTTTAAATTCAAGATATAAAGGATGATGTATTAGAGCGATAACATTATAAGTAAGTATTTTTTTAAAAATGGAATACATTCCTTCTAAAGCTAATCCATCGATTATAATTTTAGAGTCAGGATCAATTTCATCTAAAATTTTTAGAAAATATTTTATATCGTTATTTGTAGGAAAAGGATAATTTTCACTTAACGCAATTGGTCTAATATTTAAATCTCTTTCATTTGCATATTCTAGGATATTTTTTTCATAAATATATCCTCCAGTTTTTGCATTAATATTTCCTGGATAAACAAAATAAATATCAGATTTATTTTTAGATAACCTCTTTTTCATATGATGCCCATGCAACATTTGATTCTTGCAAAGTTATTTTAATTTTTTTTAAAGATTTGTAATCTTCAGAGAATTCATTTCTTAGTCTATTCAAGATCTTATTACAAATATCCTCTGCTAAAAACTCTGTTGAGGTAATTTTTCCCTTAAATTCACCAATCTCATCTAAATTTTGATAATTATATATTTTAAGAATATCTTTTAAAGTTGTGGACACTATTCCTAAATCCATAATTATATTGTATTTATTAAGTTTATCAGTGAAAAATTCTGCATCTACTAAATATGTAGCTCCATGCATATTTTGAGCTGGTCCAAATACTTCTCCAGGTAAAGAATGAGCTATTAGAATATTTTCTCTTACTTTTATCGAATACATAATTAATATTTAATTAGATGCATTATTGTATCCTTATTTTGAAGGATTTTATAGTAATCTTTTTCTAAATTAAAAAAATTACTTTCACTAGTAATTAATTTTTCTAATTTTGAATTTTTTAAAGATTTAATTGCTAATTTTAATCTCCCCTCAAAATCATATTTATTTTTCATGTATTTTGGTATTTTAGATACCTGTGAACTAATAATTTTTAATCTTTTAGAATGAAAATACCCACCTAAGGCAACTTCTCCTTTATTTTTACCATACCAACTAGCTTCTACTATTTTTCCTTCGATAGATAATTTTTCCATTAAAGAATTTAAAACTTTATAATTAGCTGTAGTGTTTATTGCTACATCTATTTTCTCAATCTTTCTTATATCAATAAAATTTAATCCTAAATAGTTGGCAATTTTTCTTTTATTTTTATTATTATCAAAAACATAAACATTTTTATATCCATTAATTTTAAAAAAAAATGCAGTTAATAATCCTACAGAGCCAAGTCCTACAATTAGAATTTTGTTATTACTTTTAGATTGAGCATCCCAAAAGATATTAATTGCTGTTTCCATATTTGCAGTTAGAATATATTTTCTCAAATTTCCTTTTGGTAAAAAAATTAAATTTTGAATAGAAATTTCATATAAATCTTGATGAGGATAAAGACTAAATATTTTTTTATTTATATATTTTCTTGGACCATCGATAATATTCCCAATATTTATATAACCGTATTTTATAGGTAAATTAAAAGAACCCTCTTGAAAAGGGGCTTTCATTAATTCAAATTGATCCTTACTTACGCTTTTAGATGAAACTAATTTTTCAGTTCCCTTGCTAATACCTGAGTAAATAGTTTTAACTAAAACTGTTTTGTTATTTTTATTGTAAACAAGTTTTTTTTGATAAATTTTAGCTTGTTTTTTTTTATCAATCCATAAAGAATAAGATTTCATAATTTACTTATAAATGTATAATGAAAAAATGCTAACAAACTTTTGGGAAGAATTAACAACAAATGAAATTAAAAAAATAAATAGAAAAACAGTTTTAATTTTCCCATTTTCATCAATAGAACAACACGGTCCGCATCTTCCATTAAATACTGATAAAAAAATTATTGAAGGAATATTATTAGAATTCAATAAAAAATATAATTCAAATAAATATTTAATTATGCCTGAAATAAATTTTGGTTCAGCTGCTGAACATACAGATTTTGAAGGAACTATAAGTATTGACTCATTAGAATTTATATCACACTCTTTATCAATTTTAGAAAATGTATGTAAATTGAAATTTAAAAATATATTACTTTTAAATAGTCATGGTGGACAAATTAGCCATATAGATATTATTGCTAAAGAATTGAAATCAGAATTTAAGATAAACATAGTAAAAGGCACATATTTTTTATTTGATCAATTTAAAGGAATTATATCAAGTAAAGAAAAAGACTTTGGTTATCACGGTGGAGAATTTGAAACATCTATTATGTTATATTTATTTCCAAACCTAGTTAGGCTATCTAAAATTTCTAAACATAGATTATCTTCCGATTATTTATCATCTAAAACCATTTCTTATGAAAAAAATATTAAGAAAGCTTGGGTAACTAAAGAATTAAGTAAAAGTGGAATTATTGGAGATCCTAGAAAATCCAATGCACAGATAGGGAAAAAAATAATTGATAGAGTAACACAAAAATTAAATAAAATAATAAATGAGATGTTTTAGATTTTTATTTATCAAGAATTAAATTAAAAAAATTTTTCGTAGACCTCATTGTACTCACAATCATATATCTCACAGTTATCCAGCATATATTCAGTTATTTGACTTAGGAATGTACCATGACTGACTAATACAATTTTTTGTAAATTAAGGTTTTTGATAGATAGAAGAAAAGACCTTAATCTCATTTTAATATCATTGTGAGACTCTTGTATAATTTTTTTTTCATTAATAGGTTTGTTATTATTCCACCAAAAATCATTTAAATTATTAAAATCAAAATCATTAAATTCTTTTTTTAATTTTTTTGGTTGTCTTCCTACATCACATGAGTGGTACAAATGTTCTCTTATTAATGGTTCAATTACAGGTTTAGTAGATGGAAAAACAATAGAGAATGTTTCCAATGTTCTTGTTAGGGGGGAACAAAAATAATTATCAAATTTGAGATTTTTAATTCTATTATTTAATTTTTTTGCTTGCTCAACTCCTCTTTGAGTGATTCTTGCATCATAATAATAAGTTGGATTATCTAAATCTGATGCTGCATTAGCTTCTGACTCTGCATGTCTAATAAGATATAATTTCATTTTTTAACTATAAATACGATAAACGTTCATGCATCAGTAAGTATAAAACTTAGCTTTATTTACGGGAAGATACGGCCAATAGCAATGGCACAATCATAACTAAGGTTGTTAAGACTGATGGATTAAATAACCAATAAAGAACACCTAGAGAAAATATTAACATCCAGAATTCATTTTTATATAAAAATTTCATTATTTTTTAATTATATTAATTCAAATTATTTTCTACTAATACTTTTTTTACAGTTTCACCCATTACAGAAGGGTTTTTGGAAATTGTAACCCCACACTCTTTAAGAAGTTCTACTTTTTCTATTGCACTTTCACCATAAGCAGAAACAATTGCGCCAGCATGCCCCATTACACGACCTTTTGGTGCAGTTAGTCCTGCTATATACGCAATTACCGGTTTACTCATATTTTCTTTAGCAAATTGTCCAGCTTCAACTTCTTGTGGACCACCTATTTCACCTATCATTAAAACTGCAATAGTTTCATCATCATTTTCAAACTTTTCAATTATATCTCTAAAAGAACTTCCATTTATTGGATCTCCTCCTATACCTACACTTGTTGAAACACCAATTTCCAAATCTTTAAGTTGTTGTGCAGCTTCATATCCCAAAGTGCCAGATCTACTAACTATTCCAATTTTACCTTCTTTGTAAATATGACCAGGCATAATACCTAACATAGATTTACCAGGGCTAATTATTCCTGCACAATTCGGACCTACTAATCCCATTTTTTTATCTTTTGGATATCTTCTCATAAATCTTTTAATTTTTACCATATCATGAGAAGGAATACCGTCAGTAATAGCAACACAAGTTTTAATACCTGCATCAGCAGCTTCCATAACAGAATCTGCTGCAAATGCTGGAGGAACAAATAATATTGATGTTGATGCTCCTGTTTGATCAACAGCTTCTTTGACAGTGTTAAATACAGGAAGATTTAAATGAGTGATACCACCTTTACCAGGTGTTACCCCGCCAACAACATTTGAACCATACTTAATCATTTCTTCAGCATGAAAGCTTCCAATTTTTCCAGTAAAACCTTGAACTAAAATCTTTGTATTTTTATGAATGATTATAGACATTATTATCCAAGAGCCTTTACTGCTTTATTTGCTGCGTCTTCTAAAGTTGATGCTTCAATATAATTAATATTGCTTTTTTTAAGTATTTCATTTCCCTTTTCGACGTTAGTTCCAGCTAAACGTATAACTAAAGGTTGTTTAATTTCAATTTTTGATAAAGCTTGAACAATTCCTTCTGCAACCCAATCACATCTGTTAATCCCTGCAAAAATATTAACTAAAATTACCTTAACTTTTGTATCCATAGAAATTAATTTAAAAGCTTTAACTATTTTCTCAGGAGTTGCACCTCCACCAACATCTAAAAAGTTTGCAGGTTCACCACCCGCTAACTTTATCATGTCCATTGAAGCCATAGCTAGGCCTGCTCCATTAATAATGTTTCCAATATTCCCATTTAGGCTGACGTAATTCATTCCTCTATCTGAAGCATAAACTTCATTAGGATTTTCCTGACTTTTATCACGAAGTTCAGCGATATTATTCATTCTGAATAAAGCATTATTATCAAAACTCATTTTACAATCTAAAGCCAAAATTTCATTTTGTTTAGAAATTACAAGAGGATTTACCTCGACCATTGTTGCATCAAGATCAGTGAAAGCTCTATAACAACCTCTAATTGTATCAGTAGCTTTTGAAATTAATTCAGTTTCTATTCCAAGACCAAAAGCTAATTCTCTGGCTTGAAATTTTCTCATACCTACTGCAACATCAATTTTTAATCTCATTATACTTTCTGGTTTATCGCTGGAAATTTCTTCTACACTCATTCCACCTTCAGTTGATGCAACAACCATAATACTCTCTGAAGGCCTATCAAAAACCAATCCTAAATATAATTCATGTTTAATATCTGTTGCTTCTTCAATATAAATTCTATTTACAATTTTGCCCTCTTCACCAGTTTGATTTGTCACTAATTTTTTTCCGAGAAGTTTTTCAGTTGCTAGAGCAACTTCATGAGGAGAATTGCAAATAATTATCCCTCCAGCTTTACCTCTTGCTCCAGAATGAATCTGTGCTTTTACAACCCATTTTGAACCACCAATTTCTCTAGCTTTATTTTCTGCATTTTCTGGACTATAAACAATACCACCTGTTGGAATTTTAACACCAAAATCGGACAATATTTTTTTTGCTTGATATTCGTGTATGTCCATTACTTACTTTCAATTAACTTATTAATATTTACAATATTCTCAGCCATTCTAGCAGATGCAGCATCTATCATTTTTCCATCAAGCTGAGCAGCGCCCTTTCCTTCAGCAGCTGCTTTTTCTAATTCTAATAATATTCTTTTTGCTTTATCTATTTCTTCTTTGGGTGGAGAAAAAACTTCATTAGCTAAATCTATTTGCGATGGATGTATTGCCCATTTACCCTCAAAACCAATTGCTGCAGCTCTTTTTGCTGCATCAAGATATCCTTCTTTGTCATTAAAATCACCAAAAGGTCCGTCTATTGCTCTTAAGCCATATGATCTACAAGTCATTACTAAAGTTGATAAGCCATGATGCCATTGATCTCCAGGGTAATCAGGATTTAACCCTCCTATGACAACTGTTCTTGCTCGCATACTTGCTGCATAATCTGCAACTCCAAAATGTAATGCTTCTAGTCTTGAACTTGATGTTGCAATTGATTGGATGTTAGACATTCCTAGTGCTGTTTCAATTAAACATTCTAAACCTATTCTATTTTTAAATTTTTTATTTTGTTCAATTTGATTGAGCATACAATCAACCATATATACATCAGATGATGAGCCTACTTTTGGAATTAATAATGTATCAATCTTATCACCGACCTCTTCTATAATTTCAATCACATCACGATACATATAATGTGTATCCAAGCCGTTAATTCTTATAGAGATTGTTTTACCTTCTTCTTTCCAATTGTATTCTTTTATTGCATTTATAACATTTTTTCTTGCATCAATTTTATCATTTGGAGATACTGCATCTTCTAAATCTAAAAAAATATAATCTGCATTTGATTTTAATGCTTTTTCAAACATCCTTGGATTAGAGCCTGGAACTGCCAATTCACTTCTGTGTAATCTAGATTTTGCAGGTTTATAAAATAAATGGCTCATTAAAAAAAAATTATATATTTGATTAATATTATAAAAGCGATAAAAAAATTTAAATATTATAAAGATATTTCTTTAAGGCAATTTTCATCATTATTTTTTGGATTATTTACAAATCTTGATACTGCATAAAAGTCTAAATCATCCTCGATAATACTTTTGTTTTTATGTAGAAATTCATTTTCATTATCATTAAGAAAATCAAGACCCTCATTATGAGACATAATAAGAGGCATTCTACTATGTATATGGGAAAGATTTTCATTTGCCTCCTTAGTAATAATACAGACAACATTCATTTTTTTATTATCTCTTATTTCTTCCCTCCAAATTCCACCAAAAAATAATAATTCATTTCTAGGAATTGATATTAAATAGGGTTGTTTTTGATTATTTATATTTTTCCATTCATAATATCCATTTGCAATAATAAGACATTTTCTTTTAGTAAATGATTCTTTGAATAAATATTTATCATTAATCGTTTCAATTCTTGCATTAATAACAAATTGAGTAACATTATTTTGTTTACTAAAAAAACTATAACTCCAAATAAATGTATCTATTAAAAGTTTATGATTATTTTCATAAATAATATTAACGATATTAGAAGGTGATATATTGTAAGACTTATGTGCGTAATTTAGAACTTTAGAGTTAGGAAAAAGTTTTATAATTTTTTCTTTATCTTCAGTGCTTATAAATCTTCCGCACACTATGATGCTTGTGATAAAGGCATTGGTCTAGAAACACCAACAGTCATCCAGCAATCTTTAAACTCACCGTTTTGCTCTACTTTTTCTACTGTCCATTCGAAACCAAATTTTTTTCCATTGCTATCTGTAAGTTCAACAAAGTAATATGAACTTTTTTCTTGTTCCTGAACTGGAATTATATTGTGTTCTAAATGATCAATCATCATTGCATAGGAAGGATTTTTAATCATCCTAATAAAATTATCTAAAGGACCTGTGTACATTCTATTATTTGGATGTGCAAATTCCCAAGTTTGTTCAATACCGGCATCGTCAAAAGGTGAATTATTTTTTTGTAGTGCTTTTAATTGAATTAAAATAACTTCTTTAGGACCAATAGAAGGGTCTGGTTTTATCATTTCTCCATAAACACTTTTTGATAATAAAATAAACAAACTAAACAATATAATTTTGTGCATAATTTTAAAATAGTGTAATTATAATTTAAGGCAATATGTATATTTATGATTTTATCCAAGGATTAATAATTGGAGGAACATTAATTATAGCCATAGGACCGCAAAATTTATTTGTAATTCAACAAGGACTTAAAAAATCTTATGTTTTTACAGTTACATTATTTTGTAGTCTATCTGACAGTTTACTAATTATAATCGGAATATATCTATCTAATTATATTGTTCAAATTAATCCAAGTATCATAGGAATAATAAAAGTATTAGGTGGAATTTGGCTTATATTTTATGGATTAAATAAAGTTATAAAATTAAATCAAATTAAAGATATAAATAAAAAATTAAATATAATTAACGAATACGGAAAAGTATTAATTACCTTATTTCTTATTACATACGCAAATCCTCATGTTTATCTAGATACAATTATTTTGCTGGGATCATTATCAACAAATTTTAATGATCAATTTTCATTTGGGGTTGGAGCAATTTCAGCTAGTTTTTTGTTTTTCTTTTCTCTGGGATATATGTCGAAGTTTTTGTCAAAATATATTTATTCAAATAAAACTTGGTTTTGGATTGATCTAACCATTGGTCTGCTAATGATTAGTTATGGAATATATTTTATAATTTTTTAAAGAAAGTTTCTAAGTTTTTACATACCTGATCAACATTTAATTTTGTAAATACAAGAGGTGGTTTTATTTTAATAACATTGTCATAAGGTCCATCAGTACTCAATAAAATACCTTGATTTCTCATATAATTAATAAGTAGTTTAGCTAATTTTTTATTTGGTTTAGACACATTACTATTCTGAATAATATCTATCCCTAAAAAAAGCCCCCTACCTCTAACTTCACTAATATATTTTTTATATTTAAGTTGGATTTTTTTTAATTCTTTTAAAAAATAATTACCAACTAACAAAGCATTTTTTTGTAATTTATTATTATCAATAGTCTCTAATACTGATTTACCGATAGCACAGGAAACAGGATTACCACCGAATGAGTTAAAATATTCCATCCCGTTATTAAAAGTTGAAGCAATTTTTTCTGTAGTTATAACAGCAGCTATAGGGTGACCATTGCCCATAGGTTTGCCCAAGGTTACTATATCAGGAACGACATCATGCTCTTCAAATGACCAAAAATTTCTTCCAACGCGTCCAAAACCAGTTTGTACCTCGTCAACAATACATAATGCATTGTTTCTTCTAATTTCTGAAAATATTTCTTTTAAATAATTTTTTGGAAGTATTACTTGACCGCCGCAACCAAGTATACTTTCAGTAAAAAAACATGCAATATTGGTTTCTTTAATTTTATTTCTAATTACCGTTTTAGCTTCATCTATATATTTTTGAATCCAATTTGAATTTTGATATCTCCACTTACCTCTTAGAGGATCAGGCATATCTAATACATGAACATAATCTTTTTTACCTGAACCACCCTTACTATTAAATTTATATGGACTTAGATCAATTAAAGCATTGGTATGACCATGATAAGCATTGTCCATCACAAAGACATCTTTTGCACTAGTATAAGTTTGAGCTATTCTATAAGCTAAATCATTAGCTTCAGATCCTGTACATACAAAAAATATCTTATTTAATTCCTTTGGAAACTTACTTAAAAGTAATTCACTATAATCATTAATTGTATCATATAAATATCTTGTATTAGTATTAAGTTTTAAATTTTGCTGAGTCATAGCTTCATGGACATAGGAATTTGAATGCCCAACATGGGAAATATTATTTACACAATCTAAGTATCTCCTGCCATATCTATCAAAAAAATACTGATCTTTAGCTTCAAGCATATGAAGAGGTTTCTTGTAAGAAATTGATAAATTATCAGAAATATTTTTTCTTCTTTTCTTTAAAGTATCTTTAAAATTATTATTATTATTAGAATAAAAAGATTTTGGAATTCGTAGAATTAAATTTGGATCAGGTGAAATTTTATTCCAAATATTGAATAAAAATTCTTCACCTACTCCTGGAAAATTCCTATCATGTCCCAATAAGTCTAAAATAATTTGAAAATGTAAATGTGGTAACCATTTTCCATTTTCATTAGAATTACCAATTTTGCCAATCCATTCACCTTTCTTAATTTTTTTTCCAATTTTTAGTTTTTGAAACATTATTTTAGATAAATGACCGTATAGAGTATAAAATTTATATTTTTTAAAACTATGTTCTAAAACTAGAGTGGGACCATAGTCATATTTAAAATTATTATTTTTTAAAATTATAATTTTACCATCTATTGGCGCAAATAAATCTGTTCCTTGATCAATAAAGATATCTACGCCTAAATGAATATTACGTCTTTCATTCGCATTTAATTCAGAAATAAAGTTAGGTCCCTTATAAACTTTTCTTTTTTCATTGTATAAACCTATTCCTATACGAGAATTATCTTCTTTAAATATTTTATTAACTCTTTTCTTAAGCGAACTATTATCTGGATTACCTTTTAATAAAGGTGAATCAGAACTTAATTTTAAGATAGATTTATTTTTATCAAGTAAATTAAATTTAAAAATATTACCAAAGTTGAATTTATTTATATAATTTATAATTTCATTATGATGGTGAATAATATCAAAGCCGCATATTTCGCGAACAATATATATTAAAAAATTGATAGGAATTTTGTCTAATTTTTCTAATAAAGACCATGCATCTTTCTCACTAATGCTTAAATATTGATTTGATGGATATTTAATTCTTTGTTTTTTTGCCATTACAACAGTAATCATAAGTCTTGACTTACATAATGATATTAATGAATTAATTTCATCCTCATTAATAGAAAACTGTTTATTGTACTCTGTTATTATATTTTTAAGTGTAAGATAAATATTATTATTGTTCATTAATGCATATGAAAGGCATATTGCTAAATCATTTATTGTTGGAGAATAAATAGAATCTCCATAATCAAGTAAACCACAAACATTGTTTTCTTTAATAACAATATTATAATTATTTGGATCTGAATGAGTTATTGAATATCTTAATTTATTTAAATTATTTTTTACAAATTTTTCATATTCTGAAAAACATTTTAATAAAATTAATTTTTTTGAACCAGTAAATATATTGATGTCTTTTTTAATCCATTTTATATTAGATGGATCCCAAATAAAATTTCTATGGGCATCTATATCGTTAAATGCTTGTAATTTAGTTGATACTTTTCCAAGTAACTTACCTAAAGAATTTTCAATTTTATCGTTACTTTTTGTATCTCCATACATTTGCCCTTCAATATAAGATAAGATCCTAACAAAGCATTCTCTATTTTTTTTATCTAAATATTTTACAATCTTTGTATGGTGTATTTTTGGTATAAAAGATTTAAGACTAAGATCACTTCGTAAATAATTAATTAATCTATCTTGGTATTTTAATATATCTATTTTTTCTGATGGGTTTGAAATTTTTAATACATATTTTTTTTTATTATTTATCAATATAATAAAATTTATATCCCTTTCACTATCAAGTTTTTTAATTTTGAGTAATTTATTTCTTAAGAAAGAAAAATTAATCTTTAACCATTTAATTAAATGTTTATTATCAATAATAGGTGGATCAACATCAAAAACTGACATAAAAGGTGTATAATTCATAATGCTGAAATCTAAAAACATTTTTGTTTGTATTGGGGCAATTCATCACGATTATTTATTAAATCTTAAAAAAAATATTATTAATTATAGATCTAATCAAATTACACAAAAAAGCACAATTGGTGGAGTAGCGTACAATATTGCAGAATTGCTTTCGAATTTTGTTGATGTAAATTTTTATAGTTTAGCTATCAATGAAGAGATTAGAAAAAAAATCTCAAAAAAAATATATGTTCATCAAGTGAATAAAAATTATGTAGATCGATACTATTTAGCTTTATCAGATAAAAATAATAAATTTTTATTAGGATTAGCTAACACAGATGAATATGAAAATAATAAATCTTTAAAAATACCAAACATCAAGAATAAAAATATAATATTTGATCTAAATTTTTCTAAAACGTATTTGGAAAAATCAATAAATAAACTATCAAAAAAAAATAAAATTATAGTGTGCGCAACATCAGTGCATAAAGTTATTAAAATTAAAAGGATTATAAATAAAATCGATTTTATATTTTTGAATAAAGCAGAGTTACTTAAACTTACAAATTCTTCAAATATAATAGTAGGTGTAAAAAAAATATTAAAACAAAATAATAAAATAAAAATAATTACTACTAATTCAAAAAATAATGTAATCTTTGGAAGTAATGAATTTATAAAAAAAATAAAACCCCCATCAATCAAAGTAGTAAACGAAAATGGAGCTGGAGACGCATTAGCAGCTATGATGGTATATTTGTTCAGTATAAATGAAAAAATAAATTATATTCTAAAAACTTCTGTAGCATGCGGGTCTTATTATGCTAGTGGTAAAAGTCTAAAAACGAAAAGTGATTTTTTAAAAATTAAAAATCTTTCTAAGAAAGTGAGTGTACAATAGTATGCATGAAATATTTAAGATAAGTAAAAAAGTTCAAGAAGCAATAAATAAAAAAAAACCAATAGTAGCCTTAGAAAGTACATTGATTAGTCATGGATTGCCCTATCCAGAAAATATTAAAGTCGCAAATGAGTCTATAAAAGCCGTTGAAGATAACGGTGCTATTGCTGCAACAATAGGAATAATTAGAGGTAAGGTTAAAATAGGATTATCGCAAGAAGATATTCAAATATTAGCAAAAGAGAAAAATGTACAAAAAGTTTCAAACCACAATATAAATTTATCAATATTTAATAAAGAAAATGCTGCTACGACAGTAGCAAGTACGATTTCTATAGCTTCTAAATTTCAAATAAGATTTTTTGCAACAGGAGGAATTGGTGGTGTGCATCTAAATGCTGAAAATACAAATGATGTATCTGCAGATTTATATGCACTTTCTGAGAATTCAAATTTTGTAATATGTAGTGGTGCTAAATCTATTTTAGATTTAAGCAAAACAAATGAACTTCTTGAAACTTTAGGAATTACAAGAATTGGTTATCAAACAAATTATATGCCTGGTTTTTGGTATGAAGAAACAGAAAATAAAGTCGATAATAAATTTGATGAAATTCATGAAATTTCTTCTTTTTTAAAACTCAATGAAAATTTAGAAAATAAAAAATCAATTCTCATATTTAATAAAATTCCATTTGAAAAAGCAATTAATAAAAATGACATAGAAAAATGGATTAATAATGCAACAATAAAAGCTGATAGAAATAATATTAGTGGAAAAGAATTAACGCCGTTTCTTATAAAAGAAATTAACGAACAATCAAAAAATCAAACACTAAATGCTAATGTATCTTTAATAATTAATAATGCAAATTTAGCTGGAAAGATTGCAAAGAGTTTTTATAGTTAAGGTAATAACGATATTTTAGCTTTAAGTAATTGAAAAAATTTTTCATCATTAGCTTCATTCATTACAAAACAATTTACTGGTCTTTTGGTAACACCAAGCCAATCAACAACAGTCTCCCCTCTTGTTAATTCAGAATTTTCTTCAACTGTGACATTAACTTCTTTTCCACTAAAAATAGATGGATCTAACAAATATGCAATAACACATGGGTCATGCAAAGGAGTTTCCTCAGTTTCGTATAGTTCTTTATGAAATATTGTATAAAATTCCATTAGTTCTCCAAAAAACTTAGAACTTTTATTTTTATTTTCATTCATTGATTTGATAATTTTTGAATTTACATTTACCTGATGAGTAACATCTAAACCCATCATTGTTAGAGGAATGCCTGATTCTAGAACAATATTAGCCGCATGTGGATCCACATAAATATTAAATTCAGCTGAAGGTGTAGTATTCCCTAAGCACATTGCAGCTCCACCCATAAAAACTATTTCTTTTATATTTTCTTTAATAGACGGATCTTTTTTTAAACTTAAGGCAATATTTGTAAGAGGTCCTGTTGGACATAAATAAATTTGCTCTGTTGAAGATTTACAAGTTTCTACTATAAAATCAACTGCATGTTTTTCTTGAGGTTTATAATTTGTATCTATTATTATAGGGTCACCTTTTTTATCTAATCCGGTTTTTCCGTGAACATATTCAGCTGTAAATAATTCATAATGAATAGGTTTATTTGCACCAGAGTAAACTTTGATGTCCGTTCTTTCAATTAACGTACAAACTTTAAGAGCATTATTTACTGTATTATTTAAACCACTATTTCCACCTACACAAGTGATACCCAGTATTTCAATCTCTTTAGAAGAAGCAGCTAACATTATTGCTACAGCATCATCATGACCTGGATCACAATCTAAAATTATTTTTTTAGTCATTAATAAAACTTTTAAGAGGTATTGAAGATCTTTGTAACCAATTCCATTCAGGATATTCGTTGTTATTATCAATTACATGAATTGTGTAAGCATGTCTTGATTTTAAACTTGTGTTCTCACATGAATAATGAGGAAGTCTACCATGTAATAAAACAAGTGATCCTTTTTTAACTTCTACAAAAGTATCAGTTTCAGGAAATGGCTCATCATTTAGATCTATCATTTGCATTTTACCGTCTACTTTTTTAAAAAGTTTTCTTAATGGGCCTTTATGACCTCCGCTTGCAACTTGTAAACATCCGTTTGTTTTATTTGCATCTTCTAATGCAAACCAGAAACCGATAGTACTTTCTGGCTCAGTATATAAAAAAGTAGAATCTTGATGGCAAACTACTTCACCACCTATTTTAGGTTGTTTAAAAATATACATAGACTGAAGTAATTTTGGTTTTGAGAAACCAAGTGATAAAGCAATATCTTGAAGTTTTTGTTTATGAGAAAATTTATAAAAAACATTATCTAAGTCATGCAACGCATGACCGATTTTATTTACAATAAAATGTTTATTTTCTTCTATGTTATCATCATTTAAATTAGCTTTTTCTTCAAAGAAGAAACGAATTTTATCTCCTGATTCTAAAAAATAATTATCATCATTGTGAGCTTGATTGACTGTATCAAAAATAGATTTTTGATTATTAAAATTATTATGCTCGATAAGATATGATGACCTTTCCATTAATTCATCACATTCTTTATTTGTGTTGAAATTTTCTATAACCAAATATCCATTATCATTCCAAAATTTAATCATTTCATCGTTTAATGGTAGATCGTTTGTTGAAAAATATTTCATTATATTCCTATTAATTTTGTCAAGAATGGTAAACCAACTTTAATAAGATTTAATAACTGTGGTATCAAGAATTTTCCAGTTGTTGCAAGGAAGAAGATTATACCTCCAATTATGACTATCAGAATTAAATTTCTGTAAAAGTTACCATAATTATTATATTGTGATTTGGCTCTTGATCTCAAAATAAATAGTATAATTACTATAACAATTAAAACTATTAACAATCGGATCATATATTTTCTATATTTAGTAAAAATTAATTTGCAATACTAATTATATCTTAATAAATAGTTTTTAGTAGATGATCAGATTAAGCATATTATTTTTATCAATTTTTTCTTTAATTTATGGAATTTATTTTTTAATTTTTCCATATAGTTTTGTGAATTTAACTGTTGCTGAAAATACCAATATAGCATGGCTAAGAAATCTTGGTGGAGCTATAACAGGTCTTTTATTTATTGGTCTTTTAATGATCTACTTAAATACAAAGGGCTCAATCAGATTACTTAATGTTATTATTATTACATCCATAATACAGACCTCAGCTTTGATATATTCAAGAATAGCAAATGAATTTTCCGCAAATAATTTGATAATTATTGATATAACTATTTATGCTGCAATAATTGTTACTATTTATTTATTATTCATTTCAATTAGATTTAAAAAACTATTTATTTAAATTTAAAAAAAATTCTAAGTAATAAAAAAATAATTAAAAGTAAAAAAATTAAAACTAATTCAAATGATAAAATATTACTAAGTTGAAATTCCTTAACTTCAATAAGATCAGAAAATTGATTACCAATAAATGAAAAAAGAAGAAAATAAGGAGTAAAACCAATAAAAGATGAAATTATAAATTTAGTTTTAGAAATGTTCAATGTTGATAAAAATAAATTTTGAACAAATAATGGCACCCCAAAGATAAGTCGTAATAAAACTAAGTATTCAAAAGATGATTTTTTAATAGTTTTATTTAGTTTATCACTAAATTTTTCAATTTGTTTATTAAAATATTTTTTAAATAATTTTTTAAAAAAAAGAAAAAAACATAAGCTACCTAAAACAATAGTTGTTATATTAATTATAAAACCTGTAATAAATCCGAAAAAGAAACTTGATGCAAGTATAATTATTAAACTACCAGGTAGAGAAAATGTAAAAAATAAAAATGAAAATAAAAAATATAAAATTAAAGATAATTCTAAATTATTTTTGATTAATAAATCAAATTGAATTAAAAAATTAAAAATAATATCAATCATTTAATAATTTTAAAACCTTTGAAAAAAATAAATGATGTAATAATCAAAGTTAATAAAATAAAAAATATTATAAAGATATTTTCAACTAAATTAAATGAAAATTCATCATTAAATGAATTCCTAAAAAAGCTTACAACATAATAGTAAGGATTATATAAAAGTATAGCCTTCAAATTATCAGGAAGATAATTTATTGAAAAAAAGGTTCCTGATAAAAAATTAATAGGAGCAACAAAAAAGCTTGAGAATGTACTTTGTGAATCCCAAGAATTAAAAATTATTCCTACGAAACACCCTAAACATGAGAAAAATATTATAACTAAAAATAGGTAGTAAAAAAAATTAAAAAAATTATAAATTTCAATATCTATTAAAAAAGTAAATATTAAAAAATTAAACAGCGCTAAAATAATTCCAATAATAAGAGATGTTAATATTAATGATATTAATATTTCAATCCTATAGATAGGTGCCATTAACCAATCATCCAAAGAACCAATTTGTTTCATATGAATCAAAGTAGCAGACGAATTATCGTAACTTTCCTGAGCAACGATCATAATGATTAATCCAGGAGCAATAAATTCAACGAAAGAACCAGAATCCATAGAAAGTGAGTAATAATTTTCTACTGTTATAAAAACTAATATAAATAAAAGATTTGTAGTTAGAGGGGCTAATAAAGAATAATGATACTCTTGTAGAAATTCTTTTATTCTAAATGCGATTATTGAATAAATCGCACTAAAATTTAACATCAATTAAGATTACTTAGAAAAGTATTTTTGAACAAGATCCACCCAAAAATTTACACCAATAGGTAATAAATTATCATTAAAATCATACTTTGTTGTATGTAGATGAGCGCTATGTTCTGCATCTCCTTGACCAAGATAAAGATAGGAACCAGGTTTTTTTTCTAACAAATATGAAAAATCTTCTCCTCCCATTGAAGGGTCAATATCAGTAATAACTTTATCATCACCGACTAAATCTTTAGCTACATTTGCAGCAAATTTTGTTTCTTCTTTAGAATTGATAGTAGGTGGATATTTATTTACTAAATCAAACTCAATTTTTATCTCTGCACCATGTGCATCGGCTATACCTTTACATAATTCATTTAATCTTTTTTCTATATATGCTCGTGTTTCTCTTCGAAAAGTTCTAATAGTCCCACCCATTTTAACTTGATCATCAATCACATTATACGCTGTACCAGCATTAATTTTTGTAATACTTATAAGAGCTTTATCAACAGGATCTGTCGATCTACTTATAATTGTTTGAACAGCAGAAATAACTTGCGCAGAAATTACTACAGGATCAATTGCTAGATGAGGTGATGCAGCATGACCGCCCTTTCCTTTTACAGTAATATCAAATTCATCAACTGCTGCCATCATCGGTCCACTATTTACACCAAACGTACCTAAAGGTAACTCAGGCCAATTATGAAGTGCATATACTTCATCAATTTTAAAATCATCAAACATACCATCTTGAATCATTTTTTCTCCTCCAGCAAAACCTTCTTCTCCTGGTTGAAAAATGAAATATACTCTTCCATTAAAATTATTATTTTCACTTAGATATTTCGCTGCTCCAAGAAGCATTGTGGTATGACCATCATGACCACAACCATGCATCATACCTTTATTTTGTGATTTATGATTAAATTCGTTTTGTTCTGGCATAGGAAGAGCGTCAAAATCTGCTCTTAAACCAATTGTCTTATCATTAGTGACTTCATTACCATCTACCCAAGCAACAACACCTGTATTAGCGTAACCATCTTTAAATTTAATATTAAATTCACTTAACTTATTTTTGATATATTTTGATGTTTCAAATTCTTGAAGGCCTATCTCAGGAATTTTATGTAAATCCTGACGCCATTCTGTCATCTGATCTTGCATTTGATTTATACTATTTAAAATTGGCATTATAATATTCCGAAGAAACCTTTTTTATTTAGTTTTTCTTCACATTGTTTTAGTTGTTTATTAAACATCTTAGTATTTCTTTCTACATTTTTAGCAACATCAATCAACCAATCTTTACTTTTAAATGTCTCTTTCGACCATCCGTTTTGACCTTCATGGTATGCTAAATATTGATTATAGTAATCATTTTTTGAAATTCCAATCATATTTTCGGACTGCGTTGTGTACCAGCCAATAAAATCAGTTACATCTTTAAAATTCGCCCTTGATGCATTTTGATTTCCAGTTTTATTCTTATACCAATCCCAAGTGGGATTTGTTATTTGTGCATAACCAAAAGCAGTTGATGGTCTAGAGGTTGGTATTAAACCTAAAAATTTTTTTCTTTTTGGTTTTGCAAATTGAGTAAAAGATGATTCTTGTTTTATAATTGCTAATTGGAATGCAATTGGGGTATTCCATTTATCATAAGAATTTTTAGTTGCTTTATACCAGCTTTTCTTTTCATCAAAAATTATGCAACTATCAGCGGTATTTGTTAACTGATTTGAGGTGCATGCATATAAAAATAACAATGTAATGCACAATAATTTAAAAAAATTATCAAATTTCATTATAAACCTAAATACCATAACTTTTACTTATATAGTCTTAAATGTGGCAAAAAATTATTGCTTACTATTGAATTATAGATATGAATGCTTAAATTTCAAAAATGGCAGAAAAAACTAAAGAAAATTTAACATTTCAAGCTGAAGTAAGTAAGCTTTTAGATCTTGTTGCTAATTCCCTTTATAGTGAAAGGGAAATATTTCTAAGAGAACTAATATCTAATTCAGCTGATGCCTGCGAAAAATTAAGATATCAATCACTTTCCAAAAAAAATCTTTTGAAAGATGAAAAGGATTTAAAAATTAATATCAGAGTTTCAAAAAAGAAAAAAATTATTGAAATTGAAGATAATGGAATTGGAATGTCAAAAAATGAACTTATTGATAATTTAGGAACTATAGCGAGATCAGGAACTAGTAAATTTATTGAAGCAATGAAAAATAAAAAAAGCAACGATATTTCTGCAATTGGACAGTTTGGTGTTGGTTTTTATTCCTCATATATGGTTGCAGATAATGTTGAAGTGCTCTCTAAAGATGCTGAAAATGAAGAAACAAATCTTTGGTCATCTAATGGAAAAGAAAATTATACCATAGAAGAAGCTAAAAAAAATAAAAGAGGCACTTGTATAACTCTAAATATCAAGAAAGATGCTGATGAATTTTTGGATTCATTTCGTTTAAGATCAATTATAACAAAATACTCAAATTATATTCCTTTTCCAATTTATCTTAAGGACCTTGATGATAAAGAAAAAGAAGAAAAAATAAATGAAGGTAGTCCATTATGGCTAAAAGATAAAAAAGATATAAAAGAGGAAGACTATAAGCAATTTTATAATAATATTTCATTTAACTTTGATGATCCCTTAAAAACTATCCATTATAACGCTGAGGGTGTTATTAGTTATAAGGCTTTACTTTATTTTCCTACAAATCAACCTATGGATTTATTCAATGCTGATAGGAAGAATAAAATAAAATTATATGTTCAAAAAGTTTTTATCACTGATGATTGTGAAGACATAATTCCTAATTGGTTACGTTTTATTCCAGGAGTAGTCGACTCACAAGATATTTCTCTAAATATAAGTAGAGAAATGCTTCAAAATAATCCTATTATTACAAAAATAAAAAAAGGTATTACAAATAAAATTTTAAGTGAAATTGATAGCTTGGCTAAGAAAGAAAAGGATAAATTTGAGACATTTTGGAATAATTTTGGTCCTGTTTTAAAAGAAGGGTTATACGAACATAATGATCATCATGAAAAAATCCTACCGCTATTGAGATTTGAAAATTCTTTAAATGATAAAAAAATATCTCTTGAAGAGTACACTAAATTAATGGCTAAAGATCAAAAAGAAATTTATTATTTTGCTAATACTGATAAGGATCATATTAAAAACTCCCCTCAATTAGAAGTTTTCACTGATAAAAAGATACCAGTTTTGTTTATGGTTGATGCAGTAGATGAGTTTTGGATACAAAATGTAAATAAATTTAAAGATTTAGAATTTAAATCAATAACCAAAGGTAAGGTTGATGTTTCAAAAGTTGGTGAAAAATCAAGTAAGAAAGACGAAGATAAAAAAGAAGTAGATAGTAAAATCAATGATTTAATCAACATACTTAAAACAGAGCTTAAAGAGACAATATCTGATGTTATTGTATCTAAGAGATTAACCAAAAGCCCAATTCTGCTTGTTGCTGAAGAAGCTGGTATGGATATAAATATGGAAAAACTGATGAAAATGCATAATCAAAAAACTCCTGTTTCGAAAAAGATACTTGAGATTAATCCTGACCATCCGATGATTGTAAATCTATCACAAAATTTAACAAAAATTGACCATAAAAAAGCTTCAAATTTAATTTTAGATCAAGCTAATATATTAGATGGTAACATTCTCTCAAATCCATCAGCTTACTTAGAAAATTTAACAGAAATTTTTATTAAGTAACCGAATTTATTATTTTTTTATTATTAAAAAATTCAACAAATTGATTTGCGACCATTTCTGCTACAACTATTTGTGCTTCATCAGTAGAAGCAGCAATATGTGGAGTTAAAATTATATTATCTAAATTATAAAACCCACTTTCTTCCAAAGGCTCATTTTTAAAAACATCTAATGCAGCGCCTTGAATTTCTTTTTTTTCTAGAGCATTTTTAAGATCATCTTCATCAACTAAGTTACCTCTAGCGGTATTGATAATGATACAATTTTTTTTCATCATTGATAAATGATTTTTATTCATAATGGGGTTACCATCCTTACTGGGTTTACAGTGAAATGAAATTATATCTGAATATTTAATAATCTCATCGATAGAACAAGAATTATATTCAGGAAAGCTATCCTTAATTGTTTCAAAATATGAAGAAAATATTGAAACTTTCATTCCCAATACATTAGATATTTCTGCAACTCTTTTACCTACATTACCAAAACCTACGATACCAATTTTTTTACCTTTAATTTCATTTCCTTTTAATTTCTTTTTTTCCCAAAGACCCTTATGAGTTGTTTCATTTGCAGCAGTAATTTTTCTTAGTAATGCAAATATTAAACCAATTGTATGTTCTGCTGTAGCATTTGTATTACCTCCTGGAGTATTCATTACAATAATATTTTTATTTTCAGCAGCTTCCACATCAACATTATCTACTCCTGCTCCTGCCCTACCTATAATTTTTAAATTTGAAAGAGAATCAATTATGTCTTTTCGTACTTTAGTTGCTGAACGAATGATTAAACCATCATAATTATCAATAATTTTTTTTAATTCTTTGGAAGATAAGTTTGTTTTTGTATCAACTGAAATATTATTCTTTGTTAAAATTTCAGATGCGATACTATCTAGTGGATCTGATATTAGTACTCTAGGCATGTTTTGATTTAATTTCTGAATAAGCCCAATCAATCCAAGGTAAAACTAATTCTACATCTGAAGTTTGAACAGTTCCTCCAGCCCATATTCTAAAAGAGGGTGGTGCTTTGGGATATCCATTACAATCAAATCCAACATTATTTTCAGAAAGTAACTTGCAAATATCGGCCATTACAGCTCTTTGACTACTTTCATCTTTATTAGTAAACCAATCTTCAATAATTTTAAAAGTTATTCCAGTATTTGAAATATAATTCTCATCTTCAATTTCAGATAAAAAAGTAACCCAATCTCTCTCATTAATCCATTCTCGAATTTTTTGTAAAGAATTCTGAGATTTGGAGATTAACGAATTTAAACCTCCTTGAGAAGAAACCCAGTTTAAAGAATCAATAATATCCTCAACGCATATCATAGAAGGTGTATTAATTGTATTTCCTTCAAAGATACCTTTTATTAATTTTTGTTTTTCAGCTAATCTAAATAATTTTGGAACTGGCCAACTAGGTGTAAAACTTTCTAATCTTTCAACAACACGTGGAGAAATTGCTATCATTCCATGCGCAGCTTCTCCTCCAAGTATTTTTTGCCAAGACCAGGTTATAACATCACATTTATTGTAATCTATTGGCATACCAAAGATTGCTGAAGTAGCATCACAAATAGTTAGACCTTTTCTGTCATCAGGTATCCAGTCTCCATTAGGAACTTTGACACCAGAAGTTGTCCCATTCCATGTAAAAATTACATCATTATCAAAATTGACTTTGCTAAGGTCAGGTAGTTTGCCATAATCTTCTTCATGAATATTTAAATTATCTAATTTTAATTCACTAATTGCATCTATTACCCAATCTTTACCAAAATTTTCCCACGCAAGAATATCAACTCCCGTTTTACCTAATAAGCACCACATAGCTGCCTCTAAAGCACCAGTATTTGATCCAGGCATTATACCCAATAAATAATCATCAGGTAATTTTAGAATATCTTTTGATTTATCAATTGCTTCTTTTAGTCTTGCTTTACATTCAACAGATCTATGAGATCTACCGGTTAAAGCATTACTCAAAACAGATATATCCCAGCCTGGTCTTTTTGAGGTTGGGCCACTTGAAAAGTTTGGATTGTTAGGTTTTGTATTAGGTTTATTCATATGCTTTTTCAAACTCATAAACTACTAAGCCATCTAAGGGTTTTGGATCAAACCATGTTGATTTAGGAGGCATAGTCAAATTTTTATTCGCGACCGTAATAACATCACTTATTGAAGATGGGAAGATAGAAAATGCCACACTATCAGTATTTTCATCAACTTTTTTTTCTAAAGCTGCCAAACCATGACATCCAGCAATAAATCTTATTCTTTCATCATTGTTAACATCAGAAATATTTAAATATTTTTTGAAAACGAAATTGTTTAAAATATTAATATCTAGTGTATCAATAAAATTATAAGTTTTTAATTCAGTTTTAAAATACAATGAATACCATTTTTTTTCATGATACATTCCAAATTGTTTATTTGATTGAGGTTTGAATGGATTTTTTTCATTTTTTATTTCGAAGTTTTCTGAAAGAATTTCTAAAAACTTTTCTTCACTCAAGCCATTTAAATCTTTAACAACTCTATTATAGTCAAATATTTTAGCTTCATCACTTGGAAACGCCGCTATCATAAAATCTTCCTGTAAAATATTTTTATTATAATTTAATTCTCCAATAATTTTCATTGCTCCCATTCTATGATGTCCATCAGCAATATAAAAATTATCTACCTCGTTTATAAAAACAGAAGATAGTTTTTCGATGAAAGATTTATCGGAAACACACCAAAGTTTATGAATAGATTTATCAAAGCTTTCAAAATCATAATCTGGAGTATTTGAAATTATAGAGGATAACAAATCTTTTATCTTATTATTTTTTTTATATACTACATAAATAGGACCAATTTGTGTTTTGATATTCAACATTTGCTCTGCTCTTTCTCTCATCCTTGTCTCGTATATTTTTTCATGTGCTTTAATTTTTTCATTTACAAAATCTGAGATTTTAGAAAGAGATAAAAAACCTAGTTGAGTATGGCCTTTAAATTCAATTTGATAAATATAATAAAATAATTCTTTATCTTTTTTAATTACGTCATTTTCTTTCATTTCATTAAAATGTGATTTAGCTTCTAAAAGAGTGTCTGCTTCTTTTAATTGTCCAACTGGATTCAAAATTTTTAAATAATTCCAATAATTATTTTTTTTAAATATTTCTATATTTTCAATACTTAAATGATCAGTAGAAGGAGCAATTAAATTTTTTGCATCTTCGTTATAAGGACGTGTTCCTTTAAAAGGTTTAATTTCAACCATAATAAAAAAACACCTTTAATTAAATAAAAAAAAATTTAAACTTAAATTATGCTACTTCTGGTATTTGAGAAATAGATTTACCTATTCCATCATCGTCGATTACATCATCAGCCATTGATCCATTTAGATAATCATCATAAGCTGACATATCAAAATATCCATGACCACATAAATTAAAGAGAATTGTTTTTGACTCACCTTTTTCTTTACATTCTAAAGCTGCATCAATAGCGCCTTTAATTGCATGGTTTCCTTCTGGAGCAGGGATAATTCCTTCTTGTTTTGCAAAAGTTAAACCCGCTTCAAAACAATCTTTTTGACCATAGGCCTTTGCTCTCATCAGACCTAACTCATATAAGTGACTTAAATGATAAGACATACCATGGTACCTTAATCCACCAGAGTGATTAGCTGGCGGTAAGAAATCAGACCCAAGAGTATGCATTTTAATTAATGGAGTCATTTTTGCCATATCACCATGATCATAAGCATACTTACCCTTTGTAAATGAAGGGCATGATGCAGGCTCGCAACCAATTATATCAATTTTCTGACCACCTCTTAATTGTTGTCCTAAGAATGGGAACATTAATCCAGAAAGATTACTGCCACCACCTGTACAGCCAACAATTATATCAGGATAATCTCCAGCCATCTCCATTTGCATAATAGCTTCGTTACCATTTATAGTTTGATGCATTAAAACATGACCTAAAACACTTCCAAGTGAGTATTTTGCTTTACCTCCACTTTTAACAGTTGCTTCTATTGCTTCTGAAATAGCTATTCCCAAGCTTCCAGGGTTATCAGGATTTTCTGATAATAACTTGTTACCGAAATCAGTTAAATTAGATGGACTAGCGTGACAGTTAGCGCCGAATGATTGCATCATTAATTTTCTGTAAGGCTTATGATCAAAACTAACCCTAACCATAAAAACTTCTATATCTATACCAAAGATCTGACCTGCAAAAGCTAATGAACTTCCCCACTGACCTGCGCCAGTTTCAGTAAAAATTTTACTAATTCCTTCTTCTTTATTAAAAAATGCTTGTGGGACTGCAGTATTTGGTTTGTGACTTCCGGTAGGACTGACACCTTCATATTTGTAATAAATTTTAGCTGGTGTATCTAAAAACTTTTCTAATCTTCTTGCCCTAAATAAAGGAGAAGGTCTCCATTGTTTGTATACTTCTCTTACTGGTTCAGGAATTTCTATTTCTCTTTCAGTAGAAACTTCTTGCATAATTAAACTCATTGGAAATAAAGGAGCAAAGTCATCAGGGCCGGCTGGTTGTTTAGTTCCAGGGTGTAATGGTGGTGGTGGTGGACTTGGTAAGTCTGCATTAATATTATACCAAAACTTTGGTGCTTTATTTTCTTCAAGTAAGTATTTAATTGAGTCGCTCATAATAAAAGTATATTGGACTATAAAAAATTAAATTTCAACTATAAATGAAATATTTTAACTTCAAAAATGTGTCTATTTTTATTGCTGTTTTATTAGTATTATATGTTTTTTACGGATATTTTACTCATTGATTTTTTTTGACCCACAAACAGACCAATAAAAACTAAAATAATTCCAATTACTGAACTAAATACTATTTGCTCAGAAAGGAATATGAATCCCCATATTAAAGCAAAAACAGGGATTAAATAAGCAACATAAGATAAGAAAACCGGACCAGATTGTTTAACTATATGATAGCGCATATGAAATGCGATAGCTGTTGGAAAAACACCTAAATAAATAATAGAAATTAAAGAAATATTATTAATATTATTTTCATAATTGATAAAATCATAGAATAAAAAAGGTAATGATATTATCGCCCCAAACAATGTAGCAAAAGTTGTAATTGAAATAGGGCTTAATTTTTTTAATTTATTATAAGCTGCAATATTTGAAATCATGTAACCAAATGCAGCTATAATTACAAATATTTTTGCTAAAGTACTAATGTAGTTTTCATCTTGAAAATTAAATTTACTTATATCTAAAATAAAAATAATACCTATAAAACCGATAATAATTGATAAAAATTTAATCCAAGTAAATTTATCGTCTGAAGTTAATACATGAGACATTAGTAATGTTATTAAGGGGCCAACAGACATTAATAAACCTGCAGTGGAAGAAGGTATGTATTGTTCAGCCCAACTAATCAGATAGAATGGTAAAAAATTTCCTGTAATTCCAATAAATGAAAGAATTATAATTAAATCAAGATTTAATTTAGGATGCTTGTTGTATGAATAATATAAAATAATTAAAAAAATAGATGCAATAATTAATCTTAAAGAAGCAATACTAGTAGGCGTAAAACTAGATAAACAGATTTTAATAACAAAAAAAGATGATCCCCATATAGCGGCCAAAATTATAAGGAGTATTAAATTATTTGATACTAATTTGTTTAACAAAAATTAGATTTTATTTTTTGGTTGTGGAATCTCAATATTTTCAGATGGTGTCATAAATTCATCTCTTCTTCCATCCCAAAGATAATCTGCGTAATCAAATTCTGTAATCATTCTATCAGATCGCTCAAATGTTAAGCCGTATTTTCTACAGTAACTAGCAAACTCTTCAGCATTATCTATTGGTAAATTTTCTACAGTCCATTTTCTAGAACTTCTATCAAATTTAAAACCATTTTTTTTAAACCAATCTCTGTGATAGTATGAATCTCTACCAAAAGCTGAAAAAGTAATTTTTTTTGACATAATAAAATCGCTCATACATTAAAAACTTCGAAATAACAAATTTAATTTTTAAAATTAATTTTATTTAAAATAGTAGAAATCTAGTAGTATTTATAATAAGATAATATTATGGATCTTTATAGTAGTAGTGAAATAACAGTTCATCAGTTAAATGAACTTAAGCAAGATGACAAAAAAATTCAAATTATAGATGTAAGAGAAGATACTGAAAGAGATCATGCCCATATTAAGGGTACAATACACATGAAACTTTCAGAGATTGCCAAAAGATACACTGAATTGGATAAGAAAAAAAATATTTTTGTGATGTGTCATACCGGTACAAGAAGCCAAGCTGTATGTAAATGGCTTAAAGCACAAGGTTATAATCATTGTGTTAATGTACTTGGCGGAATAGATGCATGGGCCGCATTAATCGATAGAAATATAAGAAGATACTAGTATCTTTTATCCAACATAAATTGTGTGAAAATATAGACCAAAACCAATAATTATAACGCCAGAAATTAGGAGTAGTATCCTGAAAATAATTTGAATTAGCAAACCTAATTTAATTTTTTTTTCTACAACAAGTCGGTATAAAGGATTACTAATTGAAATAGAAATTATTATTGTGCCAATAAGTATAAATGAAATAATTAATAACCAATGCATAAAACTAAGAATTACATAGCTGAAGAATTAAATTTTTCAAATCAAACTATTAAAGAAATGAAAGATAATTCTCAAAATTTCTACAATAAAATTAAAGAAAGAAGAAGTGTAAGAGAATTTGAAAATAAAAAAATTAATTTAGATATTATAAAAAATGCAGTTTTAGCAGCTGGTTCTGCACCGAATGGGGCCAACCTTCAGCCATGGCATTTTGTAATTATTAAAAATAAAGAAATAAAAAAGAAAATAAGAATTGCAGCAGAAAAAGAAGAGAGTGATTTTTATAAATATAAGGCACCCAAAGAGTGGTTAGATGCCCTTTCTCCACTTGGAACTGATGAAAATAAAAGTTTTATTGAAAATGCTCCATATTTAATAGCTATATTTGAAAAAAAATATTCAATCTCTAAAAATAAGAAAATTAAAAATTATTACGTTAAAGAATCAGTAGGTATTGCAACTGGAATATTAATTACATGTTTACATTTTTCGGGCTTAGCGATGTTAACTCATACACCTAGCCCAATGACATTTCTAAATAAAATTTTGAAAAGACCAAATAATGAAAAACCATTTGTATTATTAATTGTTGGACATCCAAAAGTAGATGCAAAGTTTCCAAAATTTGCAAAACAAAAGAAAAAATTTGAGGAAATTACTTCTATTTTTTAACCAAGTTCCTCTGGTTTCATAGTTTCATAAATCTCATAAGGCATATGTATCCAAGGAGAATCTTCTAAGTAATCAACATAATAATTTGGTTTAAATGAAGATACTGACTTATAAAACAAAACTCCAGTTCTTATTGGTTCATCTATATAAAAACCATAAGTGTGATTTAACCAATCAATACTTTTTTTTAGAGTAATTCCTGAGTCTGCTAAATCATCTACTATTAATACTTTTGATCCAATGTTAGGACTTGTTTTTGCTAAATCTCTTGAAAATGTTATTGCGCCTCTTTTATTTTTTACGCCCTCGCCTTTATATGATTCAACAGAAAGAATTGCTAAAGGAACATCAAATATTCTTGCCATTACATCACCTACTCTCATGCCTCCTTTTGCAATACATACAACCTGATTAAACTGCCATCCATCCTTATGAATTTGTTTTGCTAAATCTTCTGTTTTACTTCTATATTCGTCCCAACTAATGTGTAAATCAGACATAAATCTTCCTTTGAAATTAAGAATTAAACCTCTCCCTTTTTAAAGAGAGAGGGTTGTAATAATTTTAATTATTGTGGTACTTCGCCGTCTATACCTTGAACATAAAAGTTCATTCCAAGTAACATCCCATCAGGTGCTACTTCACCTTCAGGAACCACAAGCTCACCAGCTTGATTGTAAATTGGACCTGTGAAAGGATGGATAGTTCCATCTTTAATTCCAACTTCCATATTTACAGCTTCTTGAATTAAACTTGCTGGCATAAGTTTAGTATTATATGGTGACATTACAACCATACCTTTATCCATACCATCCCAAGTATCACCTGAAGACCAAGTGCCGTCCACAACAGCTTTTGCTCTTTCAGCATAGTAAGGACCCCAAATATCTTCAATTGAAGTTAAATGTGCATCAGGACAGAATTCTTCTTGGTTTGAAGCTTGACCAAATGCATAAACACCTGCTTTTTGAGCAGCTTGGCAAGGAGCATATGTATCTGTGTGTTGAACAATAATGTCGGCTCCTTGATTAATTAATGTATTGGCTGCATCAGCCTCTTTTCCTGGATCGTACCAAGTAAATACCCAAATGATTTTCATTTTGATATCAGGATTTACTTTTGAAGCCGCTAGATAAAATGCATTAATTCCTCTTACAACTTCTGGAATAGGGAATGAAGCAATATAACCAATAGTATTAGTTTCAGTCATATGACCAGCAATATGGCCTTCAATCATTCTACCTTCGTAAAATCTAGCTGAGTATGTTGCAACGTTATCTGCTTGGATATACCCAGTAGCGTGTTCAAATTTTATATCAGGAAAATCCTTAGCTACTTCATGTGTCTGATCCATATAGTTGAAAGACGTTGTAAATATTAAATCATGTCCTGAGTCTGCTAGTTTTCGGATTGCTCTCACAGCATCTGCGTTTTCAGGAATATTTTCAAGATAAGTAGTAGTAATAGAGTCACCAAGTTGGCTCTCCATATATTTTCTACCTACATCATGCATATATGTCCAACCATGATCACCTGGAGGACCTATGTATATAAATCCAACTTTTTTAGGGTCTGCATATGCTGAACCAAATGCAAATACCAAAAAAGTAGATAAAAAAGTTATTATTCTAATCATTTTAACCTCACCTGCTAATATAACGATTACTCAAATATATACTTAATATATACAAAAGGGTTTGATCAATAATTCTATATGAATATAGAAAAAAAAAAGTGGATATTTATCTGCCTTTATAAAAAGGAATAGTTAACGAAGCTGGTGCGCTAAGTTTTATTCTTAATTTATTACTAGAAATTAACACTAATACTATAATAGTTGCAACATATGGCGCCATGCTAAAAAATTGACCAGGGAATCTTAAACCTAAAGCCTGAAGATTCATTTGAAGAATAGTTACACCTCCAAATATATAAGCTCCAATAAGTACTCTTTCTGGTTTCCAAGTTGCAAATACAACTAAAGCTAATGCTATCCATCCTCGTCCAGCTGTCATACCCTCTTGCCACATTGGAGCATAACAAATTGAAATATATGATCCTGCAAGAGCACACATAGAACCTCCAAATATAATTGATAAAAATCTAATTTTAATAACGCTATATCCTAATGCATGTGCAGAATTATGAGATTCCCCTACTGCTCTTAAAATCAAACCAGCTTTAGTTTTGTAAAAAAAATAACTAACAAAAAAAACTATTAAGAAAGAAAATATAACAAAAAACCATGGTGACAGACCATCAATTGGTGTTCCAATATATTGTTTGCCAAGCATCGAACTGAGACCTATTCCAAAAATAGTTAATGCTAATCCTGTAGCAATTTGATTTGACATTAAAAATAGAACTAGAAAAGCAAATAAACCAGACATGATAATTCCAGAAAATATAGATACAAAAAATGCTAAAAAATAACTTCCAGTAATGACTAAGATAATAAAAGCGGATACTGCTCCTACCAACATCATTCCTTCTACACCTAAATTTAATACTCCAGATTTTTCTGTAACTAACTCACCTATACCAGCAAAAACAAGAGGTGTTGTTGCAATTAAAACAATTTGTAATATTCCAAGTATTAAATCTAAATTCATAATAATTTTTTGTAAGTTAATTTATAGTTAATTAGTAATTCTGCACCTAATAAATAAAATAAAACCAAACCCTGAAATATAAAACCTACTGCTGAAGGTATTTGTAAAAACAATTGTGCATCCTCAGCACCAAGATAAGTAAGAGCGATAACTAAAGAAGCAAAAATAATACCAATTGGGTGAAGTCTACCTAAAAAAGCAACAATAATTGCAGTAAATCCATAATTTGGAGAAATATCTCTATATAATAATCCAATTGGGCCAGATACTTCAGCTAAACCTGCAATACCTGCAAAAGCGCCACAAATTGCAAATGCAAAAAAAACTAAAGTTGTTTGATTAAAACCAGCATATCTAGCAGCTTTGGGGCTATAACCAGATACTTTTAATTGAAATCCAAAAATAGTTTTTGAAAATATAAACCAAGATACAAAAATTAAAAATAGCGTTATAATTAGTCCAAAGTGCACCCTCAAACCATCAAATAATAGAGGCATTCTTCCAGATTCACTAAATGGTCTTGATTTAGGAAAACTATAACCAAATGGATCTTTCCAAGGTCCCACTACTAAATAATCTAAAATAAATAAAGCAACGTAAACTAACATTAAACTTGTTAAAATTTCATTTGTATTAAATTTTGTTTTTAAAATAGCAGGTATTAAACCCCACAATGCTCCTCCAATTGCTCCTGCAAAAATCATTAATGGCAACAACCAGAAAGCATTTGTATCATGAAATAATATTCCAATACCTCCACCAAAAATTGCACCCATGGTAAGTTGTCCTTCAGCTCCAATATTATAAATATTATTCTTAAAACAATAAGAGAGACCAATTGCAATTAAGGCTAAAGGAGTTGCTTTTACAAACAATTCAGAAATACCGTAGGTTGAAGAAATAGGTGAAATAAAAAATGTATACAATGCGTAAACTGGATCAAAACCAAGAAGAACAAAAATAATTGAACCTGTAATTAAAGTTAAAACTATTGATATTATAGGAACAAAAAAATTCATTAAACCCGAACTCTGTGAGCGAGAAACTATAGATGGAAATAAACTATTCATTTTTTCCACCCATCAATAATCCTAATTTTTCTATTTCTATTTCACTAGTTTTAAAAGGTTTGGATAAATTACCATCATAAATGACAGATATTTTATGAGTAATTTCAATCAATTCATCTAAATCTTGAGAAATAACAATTATAGACGTTCCATTTTGAGATAATTCTATCAAAGACTCTCTTATAGAATGCTCAGCACCAGCATCTATCCCCCAAGTTGGATGTGAAATAATTAATATTTTTGGCTTAGATGATATTTCTCTACCAATGACATATTTTTGTAAATTTCCTCCGGACA
The DNA here is from genome assembly GCA_902538155.1 of uncultured Alphaproteobacteria bacterium. GTDB lineage: Bacteria > Pseudomonadota > Alphaproteobacteria > HIMB59 > CACPNW01. The sequence continues at coordinate 2,529 of CACBDX010000003.1, read as the reverse complement.
AGCTTGATGCTTTAGCATCATTACCAGGAGTAATAACTTTAAATTCATTAATTACATTATTCGCAAAATCATCAACGTTATTTTTCAATATTATGCCATTTCTAATAAAATTATTTTTTGGAAATTGACTCAAAAGAATATTTTCAGACAAACTTAACTCAGGTACCGCACTATGACCCAATCTATTCTCCGGAACAAAAGAAATAGATAAATCTCTTCTTTTTTGTGGACCATACTTTTCAATTTTTTTATTATCAAAAGTAATTGATCCAGATTTAATATTTATATTTTCTCCTGTTAAAATATCCATTAATTCTGATTGTCCATTACCAGCAACTCCAGCAATGCCATAAATTTCACCCACTCTAACTTGAAAAGAAATATTTTTAAGATCTGTTAAAAATGGATCATTAAAGTCACATGAAATATTTTTTACTTCAAAGTTAACTTCGTCTTTTATATGTCCATAATTAGTTTTTAAGTCATCTAATTTTTGTCCTAGCATTTTTGTTGCAAGTGTTTTTGCAGTTTGATTTGCAGTACTTGAAGTGTCTATAATTTCACCACTTCTCATTATAGTAACTGTATCACATATTGATATTACTTCTTCGAGTTTATGAGTGATATATAATATTGTACGACCTTCTTTGACGAGTGCATTTAATGTTACAAATAAACTTTCAACTTCTTGTGGTGTTAAGACTGAAGTTGGCTCATCCATAATAAGTATCTGAGGGTCTTGTAATAAAATTCTTACAATTTCTACACGCTGCTTTTCTCCAGCTGATAAAGCAGTAATTGGAGCATCTAAATCTAATGGAAGATTATATCTTGAGCTTATATTTTCTAGTTTATTTTCTAAATCTGAATAAGACATCTTTTCATCAATTCCTAAAATTAAATTTTCTTTTACTGATAAAGAATCAAATAAAGAAAAATGCTGAAATACCATTCCTATTCCTTGTTTCCTTGCTTCTGCTGGGGAATTAACTTTAAAATCCTTATTATTTAATTTAATATTTCCTTCATCTGGTTCTAAGAGACCATATAGAATTTTTACCAACGTAGATTTCCCTGCTCCATTTTCTCCTAAAATTGCATGAACTGCATTTTCTTTAATATCAAAAGTAACCTTTTTATTTGCAATTACTCTTGGAAAAGATTTTGTAATATTTTCTATATTTAATATTGTATCACTCATAATTTAATTCAAATATTTCTGATTGTTCAAAATTATAAATCTCAATATTATTAACCGCATCTTTTTTATCAATGGTAATATATTTTTCATTCTCAAGAGATATTAGAGGAAAATGCCATACTTTGGGATTAAAATTTATACCATCACCACCGCTTACTTTGAATATTTCAATTAAATCAATTTTAGGTTTGTTACCTATTGGAGCAACTAAAACTAAAAAACCTGTAGCATTATACGGAAGAAATACTTGGGAACTAAAGGGGTGATTTTCTAACATGTTAATTTTTAATGGAAAGTTTCTTTTCTTTGCCTGAAAAATATTTAATCTAGGTCTTTTGTCATCACCAATTATTTGAATATTTGCTAAATCAAAAAAACTATCGGTTGTATCTTTATTAATACTTTCATAATTTTTATTAGATATTGTAATTAAATCACCATAATTTTTGAAATTCTCTTTACTAATATTCTTTATTTTATAGTTCACAAAAACTTTCCAATTGCCCTGATCCGTGAAATACCACCGTCAGGATAAATATTTAACTTCAAATAATTTATTTTTTTAATGTGTTTAGATGAATTAATTTTTAATGATGAATTAGGTTTAAGATTTTTATTTTTTATTAAAAATTTCCAATTTTTGCTTTCATTTATTAATTTACTTATATTTATATTTTTTATTGAATAAAGACCTTGTACTGAGCAATGAGACGGATAATTACCTTTAAAATAATGAGTTTCAATATTAAACTTTTCAATTAAACCAGGTTTGCCAAGTTTAATTATAACCCAGTCATATCCTGATCCTCTTCTTCTTTTAGTTTCCCAACCATTGCCCATATTTTTAGATTTAAATGGAAGTAATAAATTTTCTGCCCTTCCAAAATGTTCATCACTACATGCCACAATTTTTGAACCATTAAGGACGCTAAGTAAATCAAATTTTTTATTTGGAAATTTTAATTTTGATACATCTAGATTTCCTAATAATTTTAATCTTGCAACTCCTCCATCTGGATAGATGTTCAATCTTATGAAGTTAAAAACTTTATTATTCTGTTTAGTTTTAAAACCATGAAGATAATTTGGATGAAGTTTCCTTTTTGATAAAATATTTACCCAATTAAATTTATTTTTTTCAAAGTAACAAGCATCAATACTTGCGTATTCTGGTTGATTACCATTAAAATAGCAAGTGTCTATTTCAGCAAAATTAATTTTACCAGGAAGGCCTAATTTAATAGTAACATAATCATTTCCTTCAATTCTTTTTCTTCTTGTTTCCCATCCATCCATCCATTTCCCATTTTTATCGTAAACTCCTTCTT
>CACBDX010000002.1 GCA_902538155.1 uncultured Alphaproteobacteria bacterium | reverse complement strand
GTTTCAAAACTATTCAAATGCAATTCAAGAAGCAGGTTTAATTCAATTAATAATAAATTCTTTAGTGATTAGCACTTGCGCTACTTTTTTAAATATCCTTTTTGCGTCCATGTGTGCTTTTGCTATAGCCAGACATATTTTTTGGTGGAAAAATGTATTATTTTTAATGATAACAGCTGGTATTTTAGTTCCTTTAAATGCATTAATTATCCCTTATTACGCAATTATCAATTTTTTAAATCTTTATGACACAAGGCTTGGTCTAATATTAGTTTACTGTGCTGTTGGATTACCTGTATCTACATTTATCTTAACAGAATTTTTTAAAGGAATTCCAAAAGAAATTGAAGAAGCATCATATTTAGATGGCTGTAATTTTGTAGCTCGTTATTTTAGAATAATGTTGCCTTTAGCTCTTCCTGGGTTAGCCACTGCAGGAACGTTTCAGTTCATTTTATGTTGGAATGAATTTATTTACGCAATGCTTTTAACTTCTTCAACTGAAATAAGAACAATTCAGTTTGGTATTAGTTATTTTACAAATGAATTTTTCTCCGATTACGTTGGAATGTTTGCAGCAGTAGTAGTTAGTATTTTACCAAGTATAACAGTGTTTATACTTTTCCAAGAGAGAGTGATAACTGGATTAACAGCAGGGTCAGTAAAGGGATAGATATTTTTTGAAACATCCAAATATAATAAAGATTGTTTGTCACGATATAGGAAGACACTTGGGGTGTTATGGAGTAAAATCTGTCAATTCAAATGCCATAGATACACTAGCAAGCAGTGGTATTTTATTTAAAAACTCATTCGCAACAAGTCCTGGTTGTAGTCCAAGTAGAGCTGCTATAGCCACCGGGATGTATCCTCACAATACAGGTGTGTTAGGGTTAGCGCATGCACATTTTGGTTGGAGTCTAGATAAAAAAATTAATCATATCGCTAAATATTTTTCAAAAAATGGCTACAGCTCAATTCTTTTTGGATTACAGCATATAACCTATGATGAGGAATCACTGGGATTTAATAAAATTTTTCCTGAGAGATCAGCTGATAAAGTACTAAAAAATATCTCAAAAAATATTGATAATAAAATATTTAAAAATCCTTTTTATGCTGAAATTAATTTCTTTGAACCGCATCGTCCTTTTAATTATGGAGGTGTTAAACCAGATAAATCCAAAGGTGTGTATATTCCAAAATATATACCAAAAAATCTTTATAGCCAAAAAGAATTTGCAGAAATGCAAGGAGCAATTAAAAAAATGGATAATTCAGTCTTAAAAATAATTAATCTTCTAAAGAAAAACAATATTTATGAAAATACTATTATAGTTTTTACAACAGATCACGGGATCCCATTTCCCAGAGCAAAAGGAACTCTCTATGATTCTGGTATTGAAACTTGTCTTATAATTTCTTATCCAAAATTAAATTTAAAAAATAAAAAAGTTAGTGAATTAATTACTAATATTGATATTTTACCAACTCTTTTAGATTTTGCAAAAATTAAAATTCCAAAAGAAATACAAGGTAAAAGTTTTTATCCACTTATATTAAATAAAAAATATTCTGAGAATAAAGAAATTTTTGCAGAAAAAACTTATCATGATCTATTTGATCCAATGCGGTGTGTTCGAAATAAAAATTTTAAATTAATTATAAATTTTGACTCTGATAGAATTATAAGAGTGCCAGGAGATATTATGATGGGTGGAACATATAAAACTATGCTTGAGGATATTATTAATGTCCGAGAACGCTACGAATTATACGATATAAATAGAGATAAATTTGAAAGAAAAAATTTAGCTAATAACAAAAAATATAAAAACATTAAGCGCGAACTTTTGCGAAAAATCATAAGATGGATGAAAAAAACTAAAGATCCTTTATTAAAAAAACAAATACAATCTCCTTTTTTTCTTGATACACTAAAACAACTAAAATAGACTTTAAAAATATGAAATCATTTGAAAGTAAAAAAATTTTTATAGAATCAAATGAATATACCTATAGAGTTGAACATCTAACACTTGAGGGGACATGCTCAATCGATCACGGCCCAAGAAATGTTAAAATTAAAAATTTGTTAGTTGATAAATATCCAGTAACTAATCAACAATATTCCTTTTTTTTAAAAAAAACTGGTTATAAACCAAGAGATTCACAAAGATTTTTAGATCACAAACCAAATAAAAAAATATTTAATCTTCCTGTTGTGTTTGTTTCGCAAAATGATGCTATTGCATATGCTAAATGGGCTGGTGGACGACTTCCTACTGATGAAGAATGGCAATATATTGCAGCTGGTCCAAAATATCTAGACTGGCCATGGGGGGATAAATTCAATCCATCTTTATGCAATCATGATGGTCACAAACTTGTATCTGTTAAAGCAAATATAAAAGGATCAAGTTGGTGTGGCTGTGTAGATATGGCTGGTAATTGTTGGGAGTGGACTGCAGGTATTCATGATGATGGTAATCACCAATTTGCTTTGTTAAGAGGTGGAAGTTATTTCTATGCACATGATCATTGGCATATTGGAGGAGGTGCGAGAAAAAATAATTATCATTGGAAATTACAAATATTAAATGAAGGAATGAACAGGGCTGCTACCCTTGGTTTTCGATGTGTTTATGATGCAATATAAATTTAAAGATAAAAAAAAATGTATAGATTTTTCATTAGGTAATTTAAACTTATCTCTAGATGTAGATAAAAACATTTTCTTAAAAGAATTAAATTTTATAAAAAATATTAATAATGAACTTTTTAGTATTAAAGTTGAAAATAAATTAATTCCAAAAAATAAGTATAAAATAGAAACAGTCTCTAAAAACACAAATGTTAACTTCACTTTCATATCAATAGATTTTTCACAAAATTTTGAAAATGATTTCTTTAAAGGAAGGATATCTTTTGTTCATAAGAAAAAAAATATTATTGATTTTATCTTTCAACTATCCGTTAGATGGCATAAAGATATTCCAAAGAAAGTACTCTTAAAATTTCCTTTTCTAATCAACCTACATAAAAATAAAAATTTCTTAAAGCCAGGTGATATTTTTGATGGAAAAAAAAGAATAAATAAAGGAGTTTGGAATTTACACGAATATCCACCCTCAATAATATCAAGTAATTTAGGAAATCAATGTTTAGGTTTTGAATTTTACGATCAATTTCCTTGGCAGGCGAACTATAATCTTGGAATGAGTGAAGCTATATCAAATGAAAATTTTGAAAAGCTTCAAACTGAAGTTCAATTAACACGTGACTTAACAGATATTATTCTAATGAAAATTTACACAAGCTCTAGTGGTAGAGAAAAAATTTTCAGTCTTTGGAAAGAAAATACCAGAGAAAGATATGATCTAAGAAAATACCACGATGTTAAAAATAGATGGATAAAAAAAAATTATCTACAACACTTTATGTTTGCTTATGGAGAAGAGGCTTTTGATTATAAAAAAATTGAATTTAAAATTAATCAAATTATTAAAGAAGGAAAAGAATTTGGAGGATATGATTCAATTTTATTTTGGCATCAATATCCAAGATTAGGTTTGGATGAAAGTACTCAATGGCAATTATATAAATATTTACCAAAAAATTATAAAACTATAAAAAAAATTGTTCATATATGTCATACACATAATATTAAATTTTTTATCCCGTTTAAACCTTGGGATATTAGATCTAATGAAAGCTTAGATAGTCATGCTAAATTTTTAGAAAAATTTATTAAAGAAACCAGTATTGATGGTTTTTTTCTAGATACAATGTCATCTTTACCTGAATCTTTTTTAAAAATTCAAAAAAAATTTCCTTCATTTGAGTTTTGTTCAGAGGGTACACCAAAAGAACAAAGACAAATTGAAAGTTTAACAAGTTCATGGGATCAAATTGGTGATATTAGAAGAAACTTTAGAGTGGATGTAAATTCAAATTTTTTTCGTTTTCTTTTTCCAGAACATCCACTTAATCTTGTTTCTCGATGGAGTGTTGGATCTGACAAGGATGCATTAATTAAAAGAGCAGCTTTTAATGGAATGGGAATGGTTATTTGGCAAGATATTTTTGGCTCTTGGCTTCCATTTAGTGCTCAGCAAAAAAAGAAAATAAAGTCTTTAAAAAATATTCTTAGTAAATATCATAAATCTTTTTTTGGAGATAATTCTATTCCTTTAATACCAACTTTATCTAAAAAAATTATTTGTAATACATTTTCAGATTCATCTTCAACACAAAAAATTTATTCTATTTATAATTTTGGTTCAAATAGAATTAATGGAAGAATATTAAAACTTCCTTCAGCAATAAATAAATTTAAACAAATTTTTGGAAAAAATGGAGATATTAAAATTGAAAAGAAACGAAATAATTTTTATTTATTAGCAAATCTCGAAGCGAATGAAGTAATTTTAGTTAGTATCAAATTCAATATTTAAAAAAATTAATTAACTATTTCATTAGATAAATCATCTATAAGAATTTTGCATAAAACTGTTAAATCTGATAAATTTAAATCTACAATAATTACACTGAAACTATGCAAAAAAGAAGCTTAGGTAATACTAATATTAAACTTACATCTATTGGATTTGGCGGAGCTCCGCTGGGCAATTTATTTGAAGAATTAAATGAAATTGATTGTTTTGAAATCGTTAAAAGTTGTTTTGAAAATAATATTAATCTCTACGATACATCTCCTTTATATGGATACGGACTAAGTGAGCACAGAATTGGAAATTTTATAAAGACTGTTGATCCGAAAAGTTATTATCTTTCAACCAAGGTTGGTAGATATCTTACTCCAGAAAAAAATTATTATAAAGATGGGAAATTTAAAGGTCATTTAAATTTTATTCCACATTTTGATTATTCTTATGATGGAGTTATGAGATCTTTTGATCAATCGATACACCGATTAGCTGTATCAGAAATTGATATTTGTTTGATCCATGATGTAGATAGATACACTTTTGGAAAAGAAGTAGATCATTATTTCAAAATTGCGATGAATGGTGCTTATAAAGCGTTGAATGATCTTAAAGAACAAAAAGTTATTAAAGCAATTGGAGTAGGATTAAATGATGCCGATATCTGTGCAAGATTTGCTAATGAAGGTGATTTTGATTGTATGCTTCTTGCAGGAAGATATACACTTTTAGATCAAACTGCACTCAATGAATTTTTTCCAATTGCAAAAAAAAATAATATTGGAATAATTTTAGGCGGTGTTTTCAATTCAGGAATTTTAGCAAAAGGTATTGGTGATCAAATAACTTACAGGTATGATAAAATACCAATTGATATAAAAGAAAAATATCAAAGAATATCTAAAATTTGTTTACAGTACGATGTTCCTGTGCCCGCTGCAGCACTCCAATTTTCGTACTCTAATAAATTAATATCATCTATGATATTAGGTATTGATAGAATTGAACAAATCAAACAGAACTTTGAAAATTTAAATCATCCTATACCAAAAGAATTATGGGATAATCTAATAAAAGAAAATCTTCTTGATGAGAGAAGTATGATTGATGTTTAGTAAATAAATATTTTTAAAATTAATTTACCTTAGTCATACTACAAAGTATTTCAAAAGCAATTGTTGCCCCAACAAGTGAAGTCATATTATTAAGATCAAATGGTGGTGATACTTCTACAACATCGCCACCAACTAAATTTAATTTATTTAGAGCTCTAATAATAGTTTGAGCTTCCCTCACATTAAAACCACCAACTTCTGGTGTTCCAGTTCCTGGTGCAAAGGTAGGATCAATTCCATCTATATCAAAAGTAAAATAAGTATCTGTGTTACCTAAAACGGTATAAATTTTTTCAACACATTTACTAAACCCCATTTCATAATATTCATCTATACTAATAATAGTTACACCTTGTTCTCTAGCCCATGTTAAATCATTTGGATCATATAATGCACCCCTAACCCCTAGTATTACATATTTTTCTGGATCAATAAGATTTTCTTCAATAGCTCGTCTAAAAGGTGTACCGTGAGTATATTTAAATCCTCCAAAATAGGAATCCCAAGTATCAGAATGAGAATCAAACTGAAATAAACCTATTGGTTTTTCTTTTGCAATACCTCTTAAAATTGGTAAGCTAATTAAATGATCACCTCCAATTGATAATGGAATTGTTTTGGAATTATAAATATTTGAATAAAATTTTTCTATTTTATCTAAACTATCATTTAAGTCTGCTGGATTTATGGGACAATCACCAATATCTGCAATATTAAATTTATCATAAGGACTCTTAAGTGAAACGGGGTGATAAAGCCTTACAAGTGATGATGCATTTCTAATTTCTCTTGGCCCATGTCTAGCTCCAGGCCTATTAGTAGTTCCCCCATCCCATGGTACACCTGCAATACAGTAATCTAATTTATTTAAATCTTTCACAACAGGTAAGCGAAAAAAAGTAGCAACATCAGCAAAGCGAGGAGTTTCCATACTAGATAGAGGTTTAATTTGAGTCATAAAAGTATCTTATGGTATATAGAATTGAATTATACAAGACAAATTAGTATGGATTATAGCAAATTTCCTAAACCGCAAAACGATGGAAAAGCTGATCATCTTTTAAATAAGTTTTTGCCGGATATTTCTCTTAAAAATCAACAGGGTAATCTATTAAAAATAAAAAGATCTGACACTTTTCGTTTAATTTTATATTTTTATCCTATGACAGGTAATCCAAATGAAAGTTTACCTAAAAATTGGAATCAAACTCCGGGAGCCATTGGCTGTACTGTGGAGACTTGTAGTTTTAGAGATAATTATGAAGAATTAATCAAACTTAATGCGCTGCCTATAGGAATATCAACTCAAACAATAGATTATATTAAGGAAATGACAGATAGATTAGTAATTCCTTATGATGTTTTAAGTGATTCAGAAAATATTTTGCTCAATACATTAAAAATGCCACATTTTGAAATTGAAAACAAAGTTTATTTTAAAAGATCAACTCTTATTGTTGAAAAAAATATTGTTAAAAAAGTATTCTACCCTATTTTTCCTCCTAACAAACATATAAATGAAGTTCTACAATGGCTAAAAGAAAACTAACTATATTTTTATTTTCTGTATTTCTGTTATTTTCTAATCTTTCAATAGCTAATCCAAATATAGATCAATGGCTAGAGTCAGAGAAATCTTATAAAGATCTTATTAATGAAGGATTTGAAGTTAAAAGCTACGCTATAAGTGACATAGAGGTTGGAAATGATTTAACAATAATCTTATTTGTTACAGTTCTTCAAAAAGATAACGAACTATATGAGTGTCAGGAATATCAAACTATAGATAAAAATGTTGAGACTTTAGATATGAACTTAATATGTAAAGAATTAGTTCAGCCTTATGAAAGAGGTATAGGAACTTAGGTTTTTTCAATATTTAAAAAAAACCATTGTAATGCTATTAGTGTAAGTCCATTTAAAATTTCTTTTTTATTCATCTTAGTTTTTATCTCATCAAAACTATAACTTTTAACTAATATATCCTCATTTTCATTCTCTAGACCTCTTATAATTTCTTTATCTGGAGCAATTACCTCGCCTAAAAAAAGATTATAAAAAGATTCGGATGATCCTGGGGCAGGATAGTAACCTTGTATAGATGTAAGATTGCTTACTACACATCCAGTTTCTTCCAAGCATTCTCTCTTTGCTGTATCTTCTGGAGTTTCACCAGGGTCAATTATTCCAGCAACTATTTCATCTAGATAATTTTGATTATCTCTAGAAATTGTCCCTGATCTGAACTGTTGAATTAAAACAATTTTTTTATTTATAGGGTCATATGGTAAGACTGCAGATACTTGTGCGCCACCAAATAACTCCCTTTTTATTTCATTACTCCAATCTCCATTATATTTTTTGTATTTAAGAGTAACTTCATTCATTTTAAAGAAACCGTTGTGAATATTCTTTTTATCTAAAATTTTAAATTTTGGGCTCATAAAAATTGATATATTTTATATTACATATATATTTATAAATATGGAAAAAGCATTATTTGGCGCAGGTTGTTTCTGGGGTGTGGAAGAAACATTTCGTAAAACTCCAGGTGTAATAAATACCATAGTTGGTTATTCTGGAGGTGATACTATTAACCCTTCTTATGAAAGTGTTTGCCAAGGAAATACAAATCATACTGAGGTTGTTTTAGTTGAATTTGATAATTCTAAAATATCTTATGAAGATCTTTTGATGGTTTTCTGGAAGTGTCATGATCCTACCACTATAAATAGACAAGGTCCCGATATTGGAACACAATATAGATCAGCGATATATTATTATAACGAAGATCAAAAAAATAAATCTATTCATTCTAAAAATGAATATGCTAAAAGCGCTGGATTAAATATTGTTACTGAAATATCAGAAGCTAAGGAATTCTATAAAGCTGAAGAATATCATCAAAAATATATCCAAAAAACAGGTTTACACTGCGCTATATAGATTAATTCTCTAGGGAACTAATGTCTGTCGATTTTTACTATGCATTTTTAACAGGCTGGCTAATACTTTTATTATTTTGGAGTATTATTATTTTCTTTATATTTCTGAGAAAACCTCCTAAATCCAAATTAACTAAAAGTTTTATAATCAAATCCTATCTGTTTTTTTTGGCACTATTGTTTATAATTTTATTTTTTCGATAAACCGATTCGTTTTTCTTAAAATTTATGTATCAACATATAGTAGGTCGAAAACATTAAGATACTAACATATTGATAATTAACAACTTTTTTATATTTAATGTTGAATACTGGTTTTTTCATAAATATAAACTATTTCGAAATTAATTAAATTATTATGTCTATATTAAAAAACTATTTTAAACAAAACAGTGTGACGCATAGTTTCTCAAGTTGCCAATGGCCAATTGGAGATCCACAAGAGAAAGATTTTCATTTTTGTGAAGCTGATACCGTTGATGGGAAGCCTTATTGTCAGAGTCACTGTGATGTTGCATATATTGACGAAAAAGAGCTTAAAAAAGAAAAAGAAGCTCAAAAAAATCGTCGCATTGCTGCTTAAGTCGATCTCTACAAATTATTTTCTCATCAAATGTTAATAATTTAGAGTTATTGACATGAGAGACGTTTTTCTTAAAATAAAAAAACATGTTATTCAGTGTACTGAAAAAACTTAATTTTGATGGAACATTAGAAATCATAGATTCTAATGACAAGACACATAAATTTGGAAATTCAAACCCTCACGTTTGTATAAGACTAAAAAACAAATCAATAGAAAGAAAACTATTCTTAAACCCTAATCTCCATATAGGTGAAGCATATATGAATGAAGAGTTAGTTGTAGAAAAGGGCACTATAGAAGACTTTCTTAATTTAATAACTAATTGTTACGATGACTTTATTTCCAACAACAAGTTTTATAAATTTTATGAATATTTATCTTCTATTTTTATGCCATTTCAGCAGATTAATCAGCTTGTAAATTCAAAAAAAAATGTAGCACACCACTACGATATAAATGAGGATTTATATAAATTATTTCTAGATCAGGATATGCAATATTCTTGCGCATATTTCCACAATCCTAATATGAGTTTGGATCAAGCGCAGAAAGATAAAAAACAACATATAATTAAAAAACTTCAAATTACAGAAAACATGGATGTTCTTGATATTGGATGTGGTTGGGGAGGAATGGCGATTGAAATAGCTAAATCTACTGGAGCCAAAGTAAAAGGAATTACACTTTCAGAAAATCAATTTAAAACTGCATCTGAACGAGCACAAAAAGAAGGTTTGAGTGATAAAGTTTCATTTGCACTACAAGATTATAGAAATGAGAGCGAAAAATACGATCGCATAGTATCAGTTGGTATGTTTGAGCATGTTGGTGTTAAATATTTTAAAACTTATTTAAGTAAAGCCAACGATATTCTGAAAGAAAACGGTGTTTTTCTTTTGCATACAATTGGTCAAAGGGGTAAACCAACTGCTACAAGTCCTTGGATAAGAAAATACATTTTTCCTGGTGGTTATATTCCATCATTATCTGAAGTAATGAACGCAACACAAAAACTTAATATAAATGTAACAGATGTTGAAGTATTAAGACTACATTACGCTCACACACTTTCTAAATGGTATCAAAATGTTATTGAAAATAAAGATAAAATTATAAATATGTTTGATCAGCGTTTTTTTAGAATGTGGGAGTTTTATTTATTAGCAAGTAAGTATTCCTTTGTAAATATGGGTAATGTTGTTTTCCAAATACAAATTGCAAAAAATATTAACAATTTACCTCTCACAAGAAATTATATCTACAACTAAACAGTTTATATTTATTGAATTTCCAAGACAGGTAATATAATCTTTCATTTATGGCGATATCCCTAAATAATTATATAATAAGAGCATCAATTTTCTTAGTCGCTGTCTTTGTTATTGTTGTTTTATTGTACCCTGTTTTACAAAATGCTTTTTTATCAAATATCTTTATCAATATTATAATATTATTAGCTTTAGTAATTGGTATTGTATTTAATTTTTTCCATCTCATTAACTTAAATTATAAATATATATCTTACTCAAACTTTAATATTACAAATTCTATAGAAGCATTCTCTACTTTAAGAGGTCAGGATAAAAACATTTCTCTTGAATTAAAAAATCTTGATGGAAAATTTTTTTTCAAAAGTTCATCTATAAATAGATTAATTGAAAACTCCGACATGACGTTAGTAAGTATAAGAGAAACTTCTCGTTACCTGGTAGGCTTGCTAGTCTTTTTAGGACTCCTTGGAACTTTCTGGGGACTTCTAAAAACCATTGGATCTGTTGGCAATGTTATCAGCGGCCTAGGTATAGATGATACAAATGTTGCAGGTTTTTTTAATTCTCTTAAAGATGGATTAAATGCTCCTCTTGAAGGAATGAGTATTGCATTTAGCAGTTCTTTGTTAGGTTTAGCTGGCTCTTTAATATTAGGATTACTTGATTTAAATCTTGGACAAGCTCAAAATAAATTTAGTCAATATTTTGAAAAAATACTTAATAGCAATTCTTCTCCAGATTTTTCTACAGTAGAAGATAAACCTACAGGTGAAGCAATTCAAAAAATTTATGACAACTTAGAAAACCTCCTAAATGCTTTTAAAAAATCATCAGACAATCAAACTAAAATTTCAAACAATTTAGAAAAGTTTAATGAAATACTTAACATAATCAATTCTAACTCTTCAAATCTTGATAAGCAATTATCAAATTTCTTGTCTTCACAATTAAACACACAATCTACACTAATAAACCTTACAGAAGCTTTAAGCAAAAATGGAGTATTAGAAGCAAAAAAAGTTAAAGAATATTTTCAGAAAATTGAAAAAGAACTAAAGAAAATTAAAAAATAATAATGTCTACTAGGTCTTTAAGAAATAGACTTGCCGATACAACAAATATTTGGCCCGGTTTTGTTGATGTTCTAGCTACTCTTTTAATAGTAATCATATTTGTGCTAATGGTTTTTACTGTTTCGCAAATATATCTGAGTGATGCTATATCTGGCCGAGATAAGGCGCTTCAAGATTTAAGAACACAAATAAATGAATTATCTAAAATACTTGTTATTGAAACTAAAGATAAAGAAGAAGCTCTTTCAACTCTTTCTGAAACTGAGAAAAAACTTGAAGATACAGAATTAAATTTACAAAGTGAGCAATTATTAAGTGAGCAATTACAAACTGATGTTGCAAAAAAACGATCAGAAATATTTGTTCAGGAACAAAATATAATAGCTTTATCCGAGCAAATTAGTAGTCTTTTAAAAGAACTGAGAATAGTTGCAAATGCATTAGAAACTTATGAAGGACAAGAAATTACTTTACTTGAAACCGAGGGGCTAGGAGAACGAATTAATAAAGCACTTGCAACAAGAATTGATCAACTAAAAATACTTAATCAAGAATTAGATAATGCTAATTTTAAACTACTTGAAAGTGAAAAATCTCTCAAATCTACAATAGTAGAATTAAATGAGAAGAATGAAAATTTAATGGCCATTAACGAAAGTCTGGGTTTAGAGGAAGGAGGAATTGAAGAGCAGTTACTTGCAATTAAAAATAAAAATGAAAAGCTTCTAAGCTTAAATGATGAATTGGAAAAGACCAACATTGAACTATCATTGAGAGATGAAGAACTACAAAGTCAAATATCTCAATATCAGGAACTTATGAATGATCTTTTAGAGATTAATGATAGTCTAGGTTTAAAAGATGCATCACTTAATGAACAACTTGATGCAATTAGGTTTAAAAATGAAGAATTAGCAAGATTAAATAAAGATTTAATTCAGAAAGATAGCACAATTTTTAATTTGCGAGGAAAAATATCTGAACTAAATAATGTTCTTTCTTTGTCAGAAGATAAACAAAAACAACAATTAGAAAAACTTGAGTTACTTCAAAGTCAAATTGTTTCATTAGAACAAGAAAATCAAACACAAAAAGAAACATCACTTGAAGAAATTAAAAATATGGAAATACAAGCTTCAAAAACATTAGAACAGGTAGAAATTCTTTCTAATCAAATTGATACCTTACAAAAAGAAATAGCTTTACTTAATGATGCTTTAGAAGCTAGTGAAAGCCAGGCTTTGATTAAAGATTTAGAAATAGAGGTGTTAGGTGAAAAGTTAAATAAAGCTCTTACATCGAAAGTATTTGAACTTCAAAAATATAGATCTGAGTTTTTCGGAAAATTACAATCTATCTTAGGTGATAGGAAAGATATTAAAATTGTAGGAGATAGATTTATTTTTGAATCAGAGCTATTATTTGATTCTGCTTCAGCAGATTTACAACTATCTGGCAAAGAAAAGTTAAGTGAAATTGGCCTTACTTTAAAAGAGACTACTAATGATATTCCTTCAGATATTGACTGGATTATCATGGTAGAAGGACACACTGACAAAAAACCTATTCAAACAATTAGATATCCTTCTAACTGGGAATTATCTTCAGCTAGAGCTAATACAGTTTTAAAACTTCTTCTTGATCTTGGTTTTCCACCAAATAGATTAGCATCTGCAGGATATGGAGAGTTTTATCCTATCAGTAATGGAGAAACTGAGAGTGATCTTCAACAGAATAGAAGGATTGAATTAAAACTCACTTCACGCTAATTTGCCTTAAATTTAACATAAACTCATCATAAAAATTCAATATGAGATTTTTAATTATATTTGTCTTAAGTTTCTTTAGCACATATTCTGTATTTGCTGCATGCAGTGATCAACCAGCAAATGAGGTGGATTGGACCAATTGTAATTTTGTAGAAAATCTTGATCTTTCTGGTACTGGTTTGGCAAATTCTCAAATGTCAGGAGTTAATTTATCTTTATCTAATTTTGAAAAATCTCAACTTAATAATTCAAATTTATCTATTGGTAATTTTATCTTCTCAAATTTCAGTAATTCTAATTTATATGCTTCAAATTTACAGGGAGCTAATTGTAATAATGCTAACTTTGATAATGCAAACCTTGCAAAAGTAAACTTTGAGGGATCTAATCTCTTTGGAGCAACTTTTAAAGGTGCAAATCTATATGAGGCAAATCTACTTGGTGCTAATATTTCAGGTGCAATGTTTGATGAAGCAAATTTGTCAAATGCTATATGGATAGATGGTAAAAAATGCGCTCTTGGTTCTATAGGCAGTTGCCAATAATTTTATTATTTCTTTTTATTGCCAGTTGCAAAATGTCAGACGTATCTGAAATACAAAAAAATGATAATAAAGTTAATTTTAAAATCTCAGGAAGTAAAGAAACTGGTATTCAAATAAATAATTAAAATATTAATTTACTTTTATCAAATTTAATGATTTGACCTTTAAACAATGAGTCAAAATTCTTATCTATATGCCTTTAGTGTAGTTTTTCTTGCTGGAATCTTTTGGAGTTTTGGAGCGTTGACTGTTAGATATATGGTTGATGGTCATCAATATGTTTTTCAATATTTATTTTATAGAGGCTTAACTATTTCAATTATACTGCTTATATATTTATTTTTTCGGGAAGGATTTGCTTTTTATAAAAATTTTCTCAAAATAGGAATACCATCTATACTTGGAGGTTTATTTCTAGCAACAGCTTTTACTGGGTTCATTTTTTCTATTACTATGACTACGGCTGCCGTAACATTATTTATGTTAGCAGCCATGCCTTTTATTGCAGCCATTGTTGGTTATTTTGTTCTTGGCGAAATACTAAAAAGATCAACATTAATTGCAATGGTTGTAGCATTTAGTGGTGTATGCGTAATGATTATAAATGACAGCATTTCTGGAACTGCTTTAGGTGCAATAATAGGATTTATTTCTGCAACTGGTTTTGCATTATACACGGTAACAATAAGATGGAAACCTGAAACACCAAAATTCACAACAGTTGTTTTAGCGGGAATATTTTGTACAATATTTGCGTTTTTTATTTTAGGCTTCTCTTTTGAACCTTTTATTCTGATGCCTGAAATAAATAGTTATTTGAGTATACTACATGGAATAATTGTTGCAGCCGGCTTAATACTTTACAGTCTTGGAGCAAAATACTTACCCTCAGCTGAGCTAGCACTTTTATCTTTAATGGAAGTTGTTGGAGGAGTTCTCTGGGTTTGGCTTCCTATTTTTGGAATTAATGAAATACCAAGTACAACTGTAATAATTGGAGGTTTCATAATAACTTTAGCTGTAGTTTATTATGGTTTTGCTGCTAGACAGATTGATATCAATATTAAAACTTAAATATTTGCTGTAACTTTATTAATATTTTTTCTTGGTAAATTATTTTTAGACCAAACTATATCAAGAGCCTTAATCATTTTTTCAATATGCTCTTTTCTATGTTTTGGGGTAACAGTAATTCTTAGTCTTTCTAAACCTTTTGGTACAGTTGGGTAAAAAATTGGTTGTGCATAAATACCATGATCATCAATTAAATCTTTAGACACTTTTTTGCATAAAAAAGGATCATTAATTAATACAGCTACAATATGAGAATTTGTATCTAAATAAGGGATTGCTAAGGAATCTAAATTTTCTCTTATTAAAGCTGCATTTTCTTTTATTCTTATTCTTAGTTGCTCTGCCAGAGAAACAATATCTATTGCTTTAGCTGCTCCTGCAGCAATTGATGGGCAGATTGAAGTTGTAAAAATGAAACCTGGAGCGAAACTTCTAATGTAATCAATTATTTCTGAACTAGCCGCAATATAACCTCCCATTTGACCATATGCTTTTGCTAGAGTTCCATTAATAATATCTATTTTATCTTCAACTCCCATTTCTACTGCAATACCTTTACCTTCTTCACCGTAAAGTCCAACTGAATGAACTTCATCCAGATATGTCATACAGTTATATTTTTTTGCTAACTCTACAATTTTAACTATGGGCGATCTAATACCTTCCATAGAGTATAAACTTTCAAAAACGATTAACTTAGGATTATCAACATTTGACACTTTTAGTAACTGCTCTAAATGATCAATGTCATTGTGTCTAAATATATGACACTTAGCTCCACTATTCTTAATACCTTGTATTAAAGATGCGTGATTTAATTCATCAGAAAATATCTCAATATCTTTAATTTTTTTTCCTAAAGTCCATAAAGTAGATTGATTTGCTGTATAAGCAGAAGCAAAAACTAATGCCGCCTCTTTATTATGAACATTTGCCAGTTTTTTTTCAAGTTCAGTATGATAGGTTGATGTACCAGAAATATTTCTTGTTCCACCTGAACCAGATCCGTATTCAAGTAGTGTTTTTACAATTTCATTTACAACTTCTGGGTGCTGACTCATGTTCAGATAGTCATTAGAACACCAAACCTCGACTTCTCTTTCTTTATTTTTGAAACTTTCATCTGCATTTGGAAAACTTCTTATAGGTCTGTCTATGTTTCTAAAGTCCCTATAAAGACCCTGATCTTTTAAATTTTTTAATTCAGATTTAAAGAAATTTTTATATTCCATTTTTATTAGATATCTTAGACGATGTTTAATTGTAAGTGTTTAATTGAGTGAATTGTCACACCTTATTTCTACTAAAAGACATTCTCTTCCAAACACCATATTTATCTTTAATTATGAATCGATGATACAACGCTGCTGCAATATGAAGTGAAAAAAGAGCTGTTAATATAAGTGCTGAGTAGTAGTGTATAGCTAGAGCTTGAGGGTATAGAAAAAAGTTCTCTTCTATTAAAGGTGGTATTTTAATTAATCCCAAGAGATGAACATCCTCTCCTCCAAGCCATGTCATAAAGGTACCTTGAATAGGAATAAGAATAACTAAACCATAAAGAACAAAATGGACTAAATTCGAAACCAATTTATGAAATAAAGGTATATTTTCATATTTGGGATGAGTGTTAAATATGTATTTCCACATTAATCTAAGCACAACTAAACTAAAAACTACGGTGCCAAAAAATTTATGACTAATAATAAAACCCATTTTAAGAGGAGAAAATTCCATATTATGAAGGCTAATCCCTATTGCAACTTGCCAAAAAAGAAGAAGTGCCAATGACCAATGAAAAAGTTTTGCAACCAAGCCCCACGAAGATTTTGTACCTTTAAATTCAACCATTACCAATTTTACAATATAGTGTTATTTATAGAAATATAAGTAATGAAAATAAGAATTTTATCTAGAAAAAGTGACTTGGCAATAATTCAAGCACGTGAATTTTCCGATTATTTGCAATCAAAACATCCTTTTGTAGAAATAGAATTTTTAACAAGAAGTACTTCAGGAGATAAAGATCTAAAAACACCTCTTTCTGAAATGCCAACAGAAGGTGTTTTTACTAATGATTTAAGAGATGAATTAATAAATAATAAATGTGATTTAATTGTCCATTCTTGGAAGGATCTTCCAATTGAAGTTGGTGAGAAAACTAAAATTGCTGCTACATTAAAACGTGCTGATAAACGAGATATATTATTCTTAAAAAAAAATAAAAAAATGGATGGTAAGAAAATTACTATTCTTTGCTCATCACCTCGCAGACAATATAATTTAGAAAATTTTATTGAAAATTATCTTCCACAAAAGTTTGATGAAGTTTGCTTTGAAAATATAAGGGGTAACATACCCACTAGATTTAAAAAATTTTTGGAAGATCCTAATAGTGATGGTTTTATTGTTGCTAAGGCAGCAATTGATAGATTACTTTTAAATAATTATTCTGAATTTAATGAATTAAAAACAACTCTAAAAGAATATATTAACGAATGTCTTTGGTCTGTTTTACCATTATCTATAAACCCTTGTTCTCCCGGACAAGGAGCTCTAGCGATTGAAACAAGAATTAATGATAATAAACTTAACGAAATTCTAAATGATATTAATTTTTCCAAAGATTATTCGAATGTTATTCAAGAAAGAAATATTTTAAAAAATTATGGAGGAGGATGTCACCAAAAAATAGGAGTATCTTACATCTCACATAAATTAGGATTAGTTGTATCTAAAAGAGGTGAAGATGAAAATGGTAATCATTTTGAGAGCTGGGATTTTATTGATCCAAAAGATATAAGTTTTTCTAGTAATACAACAGATGAAATTTATCCTGAAAATTTAAAAAATTATAAAATATTTTCTAGAAGACAATTAAATGAAAATGTCGATGATATAAATAATTTACAAAATAAATGTATTTATGTTTCACGAATTAGCTCAATTCCAGATAGGTCAAAAATCCAATCAAATAATCTTATTTGGACTAGTGGTTTAAGAACATGGAAAAATTTATCTGAAAGAGGTATTTGGGTTAATGGAACTTCAGATGGTTTGGGTGAGGACTTTGATAAAGATATTAATTCACTTACAAATAATCCTTGGGTTAAGTTAACTCATTCTCAATCTCCTGAAAGTTCAATAAAAAATAAAATTGAAACGTATCAATTGGAGTCTATCGATTTTGAAATAGATATAGAAAAGAAAAAGTACTTTTATTGGATGAGCAGTTCAGCTTTTAAGGTGAGTATTGATAAATATCCTAAAATTATAGAAAAATATCATTTTTGCGGCCCAGGAAATACTTATAATGAGATTAGTAAAATATTAGGTAATGATAAAAATCTTTTTGTTGAGCTATCTTATGATAGTTGGAAGAAAAAATTACTAAAAGCCTAAAAATGACAAATATTTTATTCGAAAATGCTCTCAAAAGAAATATCCAAAAAACACCCCCCATTTGGTTCATGAGACAGGCCGGAAGGTATCATTCGCATTATCGCAAGCTCAAAGAAAAATATACTTTTGAAGAACTTTGTAAAACTCCAGATTTAGCCGCAGAAGTTGCTTTTGGTCCAATACAAGAATTTGATTACGACATTGCAATTTTATTCAGTGATATTTTATTTATCTTGGAGGGACTTGGTTTAGAATTAAAGTTTGACCCAGGACCAAAATTTAATTCTTATATAAATTCAGAAAACATTAATGATTATAATAATATTGATCGTGGCATTGAGCATATGCAATTTCAATTTGAAGCTATAAAAATAACAAAAGAGAAATTGCCAGATAATAAAAGTTTAATTGGATTTGTTGGTGGACCTTGGACATTATCAAAATATGCATTTGGAAATAATAACTCTGATTTAATTGACACTAAAATGAATTTAGAATTTATTTCAAAAATTCTTTTACCCCTTCTAAAGAAAAATATTCAATTACAATTAGATGCAGGTGTTGAACTTGTCATGATTTTTGATAGCTCCTTGTATGATTTAGATAAAATAAATTTTCATGAAATTTATTCAAAATTTTTGGAAGAGATAGCAATTTCTTTTCCAAATAAACTTGGCTATTATTCAAGAGGCAAGAGTTTAACAGATCTAAATTCTATCATCAGTTTCCCCTTTGCTGGTTTTGGCTATGATCACACAATAGATCTTAAATTTATGTTTGAAAATCAAAAACATGGATTTATTCAAGGAAATTTCAATGAACTATTAATGTTGAGTGAAACAGATACATTTATTAATAATTTAAAAGATTTTATTGAAAAAATGAAATCAATTGAAAATCTTAATGGCTGGATTTGTGGCCTTGGACATGGAATTAACAAAAATACTCCAGAAAAAAATGTTCATTTATTTATAGAAAATATCAGAAAAGAATTTAGCTAATAGATATGGTTAAATATATAGGTGAAAAAGATTATGAGCACGGGAGTAAAGAAAAAATTGGTGTTTTAATTACTAACCTAGGCACTCCAGATGCTCCAAATAAAAAAGAACTAAAAGTTTATCTTAATCAATTTTTGTCTGACCCTAGAGTAATCGAATTACCTAAAATCTTATGGCAAATTATATTGAAGCTAGTAATTTTACAAATAAGACCATCAAAGTCAGCAGAAGCATATAAACAAATTTGGACTGATAAGGGTTCTCCACTTTTAGATATCGCAAACAGACAACTAAATAAAATCCAATCATCTTTTTCTTCAAAAAATGAAAATATAATTTTTGAAGTTGGGATGCGTTATGGCAATCCATCAATTCCAGATGCTTTGTTAAAACTTCAAAAAAAACAAGTAAGAAGATTATTAGTTTTACCTATGTATCCGCAATATTGTGCTGCAACAACAGGCAGTACATTTGATGAAGTAACAAATGTATTGCAAAAATGGCGTTGGATACCTGAAATGCGTTTTATCAATCAGTACTTTGAAGAAAAAAAATATATTGAAGCATTGTCAAATTCAATAAAGTCGTTTTGGAAAAAAACTTCAAAACCACAAAAAATTATTTTTAGTTATCATGGTATACCAAAACGGTATTTGACTAATGGTGATCCGTATCATTGCTTTTGTCTTAAAACCACAAGACTTGTTAAAGAACATATGGGATTATCCGATGATGAGATAATGACTACTTTCCAAAGTAGATTTGGAAGAGAGGAATGGTTAAAGCCATATACAAGTGAAACATTAAAAGAATTACCAAAACAAGGGATTAAAAATATACATATAATATCTCCTGGTTTCAGTAGTGATTGTCTTGAAACACTTGAAGAACTTGAAGAAGAAAATAAAGAATATTTTATGGAGTCAGGTGGAGAAAATTATCATTATATACCTTGCTTGAATGATCACGATGATCACATAGACGTTTTTGTAAATCTGATAAAAAAACATACTCAAGGTTGGCCATTATGATTGCTGATCCCAAATTTAATACTGCAAAAAAATGGTTTGAAAAATTACGAGATAACTTAGTTGAAACTATTCAAAATATTGATGAAAATCAATTTGAAATAAGTAACTGGGATCACAAAGGTGATGGTGGTGGTAAGATGAGTAAAATTAAGGGTAATATTATTGAAAAAGGTGGAGTAAATATTTCTACCGTCTCTGGGACATTTAACGAAAATATGAGAGATGCTATTCCAGGCGCTAAAGAAGATCCAAATTATAATGCAACCGGCATCAGTGTTGTTTTACATCCTGTTTCACCTAAAATTCCTTCTATGCATTTTAATACAAGATTTATTAAAACTACTCAGGAATGGTTTGGTGGAGGCATGGATATTACACCTTGTGTAATATTTGAGGATGAGAAAAAATATCATCGTGGATTAGAAGTTTTGTGTAACAAGTATGATAAATCATATTATCCTAAATTTAAAAAATGGTGTGATGAATATTTTTTTCTTAAACATAGAAACGAACCAAGAGGTGTTGGAGGAATATTTTTTGATTACCTTCAAACTGGCGATTGGGGAAAAGATTTTGAATTTGTCCAAGACGTAGGTACTTATTTTCATCAGTTTATCAAAAATACTTTAATTGCACTTAAGGATGAAGAGTGGAATGAAGAGGAAAAAAAGATACAATTAGTTAAGCGTAGTCGCTATGCTGAATTTAACTTATTATATGATAGAGGTACAAAATTTGGTCTAGAGACTGGTGGGAATGTTGATGCTATATTAATGTCAATGCCTCCTCACGCGGTATGGGAATAAATAATGTTATTTAATACTCTGAAAGTTATTCATATTTTTAGTATCATAGCTTGGATGGCTGGACTTTTATATCTGCCACGTTTGTTTGTAAATCATGCTAATCCTGAAATTACAAAAGAAACCTCAGAAACATTCAAACTAATGGAAGGAAAATTGTACAGAATAATTATGTTTCCAGCTTTTATAGTGACGTGGATATCAGGTTTTACACTTACACATTATGTGGGTATTGATACTTGGTTGCTTTTAAAAATTTTATTTGTAATTTTATTATCTGGCTATCATTTTTTTTGTTTAAAATGTCTTAATGATTTTAAAAATGATAAAAATAAATACTCTACTAAGTTTTTTAGAATTACAAATGAAGCGCCAGCAGTAATATTGATTTTTATACTTATACTTGTTGTATTTCAGCCTTTTTAATTACTACTTTTTTGTTTTAATAGGTGTTTTTCTCTTTGGATTACAAACCTTGCATATTTCACACTTCAAACCATAACAACTTCTTGCCTGACAAAATTCTCTTCCATAAAATATTATTTGTAAATGAAGTTTGTTCCAAGATTTTTTTGGAAAAAGATACTTTAAATCTTTTTCTGTTTGCACAACATTTTTACCATTTGTTAAACCCCAACGTTGAGCTAAACGATGAATGTGTGTATCAACTGGAAATGCTGGATGACCAAATCCTTGAGACATAACAACACTGGCTGTTTTGTGACCAACACCTGGCAACTTTTCTAATTCTTCAAAACTTTCTGGAACATTGCCTTTAAATTTTTTTACAAGAATTCTTGATAGTTCAAAAATTGCTTTTGATTTTTGAGGTGCCAAACCACAAGGGCGAATAATATTATAAATTGTTTTTTTTGGCACTTTTGTCATTTTTATAGCTGTGTTAGCTTTTTTAAATAGTATTGGTGTAACTTGATTAACTCTTTCATCTGTACATTGAGCACTAAGAAGTACAGCTACAACTAATTCAAATTTATTTTTGTGGTTAAGAGGAATAGGTACTTTTCTGTATATACGATTTAGTATTCTAGAGATTTCTTGTGCCTTCTCTATTTTTTTCACTATATCAAGCCTCCTCCAAGGGTATGTCTAAATTAATATTAATAATTATGACAAAATATAGCACTTATTAATACTAATAATATTGAATATTTCCATTGAAGTTGTATGGGTCTACCATCAAATTTCTATGGAGGAAATAATATGAAAAAGACTTTAAGCATTGTTTTGTCTTTGCTTTTCATGGGTATTTTCTCACCAGCATTTGCAAACACTATTAAATGGTCAATGCCTGGTGACTCTTTAACTCTTGATCCGCATGCACAAAACGAAGGACCAACTCACATGGTTTCGCGTCAAGTATATGAAGGTTTAGTAACTCCAGGTATTAATATGGAAATACTTCCTCAGCTTGCTGAATCATGGAAAACAACTGCTGATGACACTTGGATATTTACAATTCGTAAGGGTGTAAAATTTCATGATGGATCAGATTTAACAGCTAGTGATATTGCTTTTAGTATCAATAGAGCAAAAACTGCTCCATCTGATATGGTAGATTTAATTAAAAGCATTAAATCAGCATCAGCATTAACTGATCACACAGTTCAGATTGTAACAGATGGACCAAATCCAATTCTTTTAAATCAATTAACTCAGATATTTGTTATGTCTGAAGATTGGGCAAAAGCAAATGGTTGTGAAGTTTCATACAACTGGGATGCAGGTGAAACATCTTATTGTGCTTCTAATGCAAACGGAACTGGACCTTTCAAAATTACTTTTAGAGAACAGGACGTAAGAACTGTTTTTGAAAAAAATAATGATTGGTGGGGTGATGATAGTACTTTCAATGTAGATACTATTGAATTACTTCCAATTGCAAATGATGCAACAAGAGTTGCAGCACTTCTATCTGGAGAAATTGATTACACAAACGTTGTTCCTGTTCAAGATATTGAGAGAATCAAATCTTCTGCTGGACATGGTGTAAAAATGACTCCTCAAAATAGAACAATATTTTTTGGAATGGATCAAGGTTCTGCTGAATTAAATTCATCTAATATCAAAGGTAAAAATCCTTTTGCAGATAAAAGAGTTCGTTTAGCTATGTACCATGCTTTAGATATGGAAGCTATTAAGGATAAGGTAATGAGAGGACAAAGTGTTCCTGCAGGAATTATCACTGCTCCTGGTGTAAACGGTCATACAGCTGCACGTGATGAAAGATTACCTTATGATCCAGAGCTATCAAAAAAACTATTAGCAGAAGCTGGTTATCCAGATGGATTTGAGGTTACACTAGATTGTCCAAATGATCGTTATATTAATGATGAAGCAATCTGTGTTGCTGCAATTGGTATGTTTGCTAAAATTGGAGTTGATGTAACTCTTGATGCAAAAACTAAAAGTCAACACTTCTCAGAAGTTAAAGAAGGTGACGCAAACGGTATGACAAGTGACATGTACATGTTAGGTTGGGGTGTTCCAACTTTTGATAGTCATTACGTATACTCGTACTTATTTGATAGTGCTGGTAGCTGGAATAAAGTTAATTTCAGTAATGCTAGAGTTGATGAGTTAGTAGCGGCAATGGGTGTTGAAACAGATCAAGATAAAAGAAATGCTATGATTGCTGAAGCTTGGGATATTACACAAGATGATGTAACATATCTTCCTTTACATCACCAAGTTGTCAACCAAGCATCAAAAAGTAATGTCGATGTTCCAATTAGAATGAACAACGAGCCATTATTTAGATTTGCAAACGTAAACTAATAATTTTTATATTTTCTGGCCAGTAATCTGGCCAGAGATTAAACCATGTTTAGCTATTTCTTTAAAAGACTCTTTCAATCTATTCTTGTAATGATTGTTGTAGCTTTTGTTTCATTTTCCTTATTTAATTTTGTTGGTGATCCAGTAAATAGTATGACTGGAGAAGATGCTTCAGATGAAAGACGTGCTGAGGTTAGAGAAGTATTGGGTTTAAATGATCCTGTTTACGTTCAATTTTCACGTTTTATAGGAAATGTAATTCAAGGTGATTTTGGAATATCATACCAATTAAAAAGAGAAGTTTCAGACTTAATTGCAGAAAGAATGCCTGCAACTTTAGAATTAGTTTTTGTCTCCGCTTTAATTGCAATCATCAGCGGTGTTATCTTGGGTGTATATACTGGTATTCACAGAGACAGTTTTATTTCTAATATTATTCTTGTGATTTCCCTAGCAGGGGTTTCTTTACCAACATTCATTATAGGAATAATGTTAATTTATTTGTTTTCAGTAATTTTAGGAGTTCTTCCATCCTTTGGAAGAGGTGAAGTTACACAATTAGGTTTTTGGACTACAGGATTTTTAACTACTTCTGGTTTAAAAGCACTTATACTCCCATCTGTTACGTTAAGTTTATTTCAAATGACCTATGTTATTAGATTAGTCCGCGCTGAAATGATGGAAATTTTACAAACAGATTATATTAAATTTGCAAAAGCTAGAGGTATAAAAAGGGGTGTTATTAATTATAAGCATGCCCTCAAAAATGGATTAATTCCAGTTATTACTATTACAGGTATCAACATCGGAACGTTAATTGCTTTTTCAATTATTACAGAAACAGTTTTTCAATGGCCAGGCATGGGGTCATTATTTATCAAAGCAGTATACTTTGTCGATATTCCTATAATGTCAGCATATATGATCATGGTAGCTTTTATATTTGTTATGATAAATTTTATTGTAGACATCACATATTATTTTATTGATCCTAGAATTAGGCTTAAGGAAGAGGGTAGTTAGAAATGCTACTTAAAACGTACAATAAAATATATGATACTGATATTGGATACAGTTTCTTTAATTCTAAATTAGCAGTAATTTCTTCAACAATATTTTTTATTATACTTTTTTGTTCTGTATTTGCTGGGATAGTTGCTCCTTATAATCCTTTTGATCCAGCATCAGTTTCTTTAATGGATGCCTTTACCCCACCAGTATGGTCGGAGGGAGGAAGTTTTAGCTTCATTTTAGGAACTGATCAGCAGGGAAGAGATATGTTTTCAACAATGATTTATGGTTCAAGAATTTCACTGATCGTTGGTTTTGCATCTATAATTTTTGCAATGATACTTGGAGTTTTCCTTGGAATTACAGCCGGATATATTGGTGGTAGGTATGAGATTATTGTAATGCGTCTTACAGATGTGCAGTTAACTATTCCAAGTATTTTAATGGCTTTACTTGTTGATGGTATTGCAAGGGCAATTATCTCACAATCAATGCATGACGAAATGGCAATTTATGTTTTGATTTTTGCCATCGGTATTTCAGAATGGCCTCAATTTGCAAGAGTATCGAGAGCATCAACCTTAGTTGAAAAAAATAAAGAGTATGTCTCAGCTTCAAGAATTATTGGATTATCAAATATATTAATTATGTTTAAGCATATTTTACCAAATATACTTCGGCCTATCTTAGTAATTGCTACAATTGGATTAGCACTTGCTATTATTACAGAGTCCACCTTAAGTTTTTTAGGTGTTGGCGTTCCACCAACAACACCTTCTCTTGGAACTCTAATAAGGTTTGGAAATAATTTTTTATTTTCAGGTGAGTGGTGGATTACTTTTTTTCCAGCAATTTTCTTAATTGTTTTAGCATTATCAATTAATTTATTAGGGGATTGGATGAGAGATGCTTTAAATCCAAAATTAAAAAAGAGATGAGTTTTTTAGAGGTTAAAAACTTAAACATAAGTTATCCAACACGCAAGGAAACTATTGTTGCAAGTAAAAATGTAGAATTTTCTTTAGAAAGAGGTGAAATATTAGGAATTGTCGGTGAGTCTGGATCTGGAAAATCTACAATTGCAAATGCAATAATTAATTTGATTGATCCTCCAGGTGAAATCACAGATGGCTCAATACAAATAGACAATATTGAATTAAGAAGTAATGAAGAAATAATTCAAAATATTAGAGGAAAAAAAATAGGATTTGTCTTTCAAGACCCTCAAACTTCATTAAATCCTCTATTTAAAATAAAAGATCAATTAATTGAAACTATTCAGGCTCATTTAAATTTAAGTTATCAAGATTCACTTAAAAAATCAATTCAACTACTTAAAGAGGTTGGAATAGAGAACGCTGAAAAAAGAATAGAGGACTATCCACACCAATTTAGTGGCGGTATGCGTCAAAGAGTTGTGATAGCTTTAGCGATAAGTTGTGAACCTGACCTAATAATTGCAGATGAACCAACAACAGCTTTAGATGTAAGTATTCAATATCAAATATTAGAACTACTCAAAGATCTTACAAAGAAAAGAAATCTTGGTGTTATAATTATTACCCATGATATGGGAGTCATAGCAGAGACGACTGATAAAGTTATTGTCATGAGATATGGACATATTGTTGAACAAGGTGAGACTAAAGAATTATTAACAAATCCAAAATCAACAGAAGCAAGAAGCTTAGTAATTTCAGTGCCACCAACAAATAAGAAAATTAATAGATTTAAATTGATTAGCCCCGATGGTAAGGAAATAACATCTAGTTCCAAGGATTTGACTAAAAATATTATTAAAACATGGGGAATAAGGGAAAATAAAAATGAAAAATTATTAAAACTTGAGGAAGTGACAAAAATTTTTGATGATAATTCTTTAGGTAGTGGTTTTCCATTTATTTCTAATAAAAGTTCAAATGATAAAATAGTTAAAGCTGTTGACAATGTATCTTTTGAATTATTTGAAGGTGAGACACTTGGATTAGTTGGGGAGTCTGGTTCAGGTAAATCAACCATTGCAAAGATTATTACTGGATTAATTAGTCCTAACAAAGGTGATTTAATTTATAATAATGAAACTTTATATAATTCAAATAAAAAATATCAAATTCATAATAGTAGAGGTCAAATTCAAATGATTTTTCAAGATCCTTACTCATCTCTAAATCCTCGTTTCAAAGTTAAGGATATTATTGCAGAACCAATTAAATTTTTTCAAAAAAATATTAGTAATAACGAACTTTTACAAAATGTTTATGACTTAATAGATATTGTTGGAATGACCAGACAATCTCTAGAACGATACCCACATGAATTCTCAGGAGGGCAAAGGCAGAGAATATCTATTGCTCGTGCCTTGGCAACAAGACCACGATTATTAATATGTGATGAACCAACTTCTGCATTGGATGTCAGTATACAAGCACAAATATTGAATTTATTAAAAGATATACAAGATGAACTTCATCTCACTATGCTATTTATTAGCCATGATCTTCCTGTAATTCGCCAAATGTGTAACCGAATAATTGTTCTAAAAAATGGTGCTGTTTGTGAAACAAAAAATACAGAGGAATTATTTAATAATCCTGAGCATGAATATACGAAGGAATTAATTAGACTTATGCCTAAAATTGAATCAATAATTTAATTAATTAATAATAGGTAAATTTTCAGGAGTTCTAGTACTCAAAAGTTTATAGGAATCTTTAGTTATTAATAAATTTTCCTCTTGTACTAATATTCTATTTTCGTCCATTTCAATTGATGGTTCAAGAGTTATAATCATTTTTTCTTCAAGTAATGTTTTGTCATTTTTCATAATACTTGGTGGTTCAGTAAGTTGTAAGCCTAAACCATGACCCATCCTTCCAACTGATATGTTGTTATTTGTTAAACTATGAGATAATTTAGAATATATTTCTGAACAACTAATTCCAGGTTTTATAATTTCTAAAGTTCTCTCAGTTGCTTCCCACAATTTATTATATGCATCTAAAACTTGCTTGTGAATTTTTCCAAAGCCAAAATTCCTATCAAAATCTGAAAAATAACCATTTAAAGTTGCACCGGTATCAATAATTAGAATATCACCATCTTTAGTTACCCTTTCTGTTGGGTTACAGATAATCTGATTATAACCATTAAATCCCGAAGCACACGCCATGTATTGAATATAATCTGCACCACTTTCAATTAATTCTTTTTTAAATATTGATGCAATTTCTTTTTCACTCATTCCTAAATTAATTTTTTGAGGAAAATCATCAAATACCTTACTTGTAATAGAACAAATTTCTTTAATATTATTGATCTCAATTTCAGATTTTATTTTTCTTATACTCCAAAGTATTTTACTAGCATCAACAAAATTATATTCTGATAAATTTTTTTTAATATCTTGATAATCGTTAATACTCATTCGCAAAAAAGTTTCATTTCCTAATTCAAATCCAATATTTGAACTTTTAGGAAAACTTCTAATATTTTTTTTCAATAAAGTTATTCCTTCATCTTTTGGATTTGGAGATTCCCAAGTTTCGATATCATTGACTAATGTTTCTTGCATAGCTGTAATACCAATAGATGGTATTATAGCTTTTATTGGATTTTTTTTTGAAATAATTAAATACCACGGTCTTGTAGGACTTTCCCAAAAATTACTATCAAGTCCAGTGAAATATCTAAAATTTGACGGTGAAGTTATAATAACAGCATCAATATTTTCTTTTTCAATATATATTTGTATTTTTTCAATTCTGGAAATAAATTCTTCTTTTGGAAAATCGTTCATAAATTGATAAGTAGCATAACAATAACATAAATTAACAATAAGAAATACTTTGATCTATTCATCATTATTTATTTTTTGTTTGTCTTTAGGTACTTTTTTCCCTTTTGCTTCAGAGGCATATTTATCAGCACTATTATTATCTAATAAGTATAATCCATTTTTATTATTATTTTTTGCTTCAGCAGGTAATATTTTAGGATCTCTAATCAGTTGGATATGTGGTTACTTTGTAAATTTTCTTATTAAGAAACCTTGGTTTCCAGTAAATAAATACTTATTACAGAAAGGTACAGATATTTTCAAAAAGTATGGAAAATGGTCATTATTATTTTCATGGGTACCTATTATTGGAGATCCAATCGCATTTGCAGCAGGTACAGTAAAATATAATATTACTTTTTTTTTAATATTTGTATCTATTGGGAAAATTGCTAGATATTTGATAATATATTTATATCTTATCTAAATAGTGATGTTTGAAAATCTTATATTTGTTTTCATTATTGGTTTTTTATCTGGAGTTGGTTTTTTAGCAATTTTATTTTTTCTTCGCAAACCTAAAAGTTCTGAAATAAAAGATGATACTGATCTTACTTCCTTAAAAAATCACATGCAATCAATTCAGCAATCTTTACAAAATTTTAATTTAGCTCAAGATAGAATTGAAAATACATTAATTAGAGGTGGTGCGCTTCAACAAGGTCCTTGGGGAGAATTTGTACTTAAAAATATTTTAGATAGTGTTGGTTTAAGAGAAGGAGAAGAGTACTCAACTCAAAAAACTTTTAGAGATGAAGATGGCAATTTACAAAAACCCGATGTAATTGTTCATATGCCAGGTAATAGACATATAATTATAGATTCAAAAGTGTCCTTAGTTTCTTGGCATGATTATTCTAATACAAATGATAATCAACAAAAGAAGATATTTTTGAAAAAATTTTTGGATTCAACAAAAACTTCGATTAGAAGTTTGAGTAAAGATAATTATTCAAAAATATATGGAATCAATACAATTGATAATGTTTTAATGTTTGTTCCAATAGAGCCAGCACTACTTACTTTATATAATGAGGCAAATAAACTTATAGAAGATTCATGGAACAATAGAATAATTATTGTTGGGCCATCAACTTTACCTTTTTTACTTAAAGCTGTAGAAAATATGTGGCGGGTTGATAAACAATCTAAAACAATAAAAGATATAGCATCAGCTGCATCAGATATTTATGATAAAACAGTCAGTGTATATGAGTCGTTTGTAAAAGCTAATCAGTCAATAGATTTAGCTAAATCAAAAATGGATGAAGCTAAACAAAGATTGCAAGATGGTTCAGGAAGTTTGACTAAAAAAGTAGAAAAGATGAAAAAATTAGGAAGATTAAGCACTAAAAAACAGTTGCCAGATATAAATGACGATGTAATAAACTAAATAAATGCCTAGTTTTGATATTGTAAACAGATTAGATCATCAAGAAATTGATAACGCATTAGGAAATGCTACAAGAGAAATTACTACTAGGTACGATTTTAAAGGATCAGAAACTTCAATTGAAAAAAAAGAAAATACTATAGTTGTTACTACTGATGATGAAATGAAAGCTGGTCAAGTAAATGACATGCTGGTTACTCATTTTGTTAGACGAAAAGTTGATCCTTTATGTTTAAAAAAAAATGATATGGAAAAAGCTGGGGGGAATAAAATTCGTCAGACGTATGAATTAGTAGAAGGAATTGAGCAATCACTGTGTAAAAAAATTACTTCTGATATCAAAAGTTCTAAATTAAAAGTTCAAGTAAAGATCAATGGGAATGAACTTCGTGTTGAAGGAAAGAAAAAAGATGATTTACAAAGTGTAATGAAGCTTATTGAGGATGCTAAGATAGGTATACCAGTCCAATTTGTAAATTTTAGAGATTAAAAATGATTACATGGGAATTAATAGCTGCTTTAGCAGTGTATAATTTTATTATGTATGTAACTCCAGGTCCAAATAATAGTATTTTAACTGCATCAGGTATAAAATTTGGATTTATAAGATCTATACCTAATATTTTTGGCATTCCTTCTGGTCATGGTTTGCAATTAGCACTTGTATGTCTCGGTCTTGGATCTTTGTTTATTACCTATCCTATACTCTATGACATTTTAAGATATGTTGGCGCAGGCTACATTCTTTATTTAGCATACAAAATGTTTGGGTCTTTAAATATTTCAAAGACTGAAGATAGATCAAGACCATTAAAATATCATGAAGCAATTTTGTTTCAATTTGTAAATCCAAAAGCTTGGGTAATCTGCTCAACTGCAGTAACATTATATTATCCAAAAGATGAAAATATAATAATTGGAACACTATTTATGGTCATTATGTCTACAGTAGTAAATATTCCTTCTATAAGTATATGGGCATATGGAGGAAGTGTTATCAGACAATATCTTAATAATGAAAAATTAAAAATAATTGTTGAATGGTTTTTAGCAATCCTTTTAATTATAACCGCAGGCTCAGTTTTATTTTACAACGCTTAAGGCTTAGGAATTTCATAAAATTCACCTAGAGAATTATACCCTTTAATAACAGCAGGTCTTATTGATATTTGTTTATACCATCTCAACACATTTGGATAATCATGCAAATTTATTTGATGTCTTTCATAACGAGCGGTCCAAGGCCAAATTGAAATATCAGCTATTGAATAGGTATCCGAAAAATATTCTTGTTTAGAAAGCCTTTTGTCTAAAATTGAATATATATGCTGTGCATAGCCTTTTGTTTTATCCTCTGCAAATTTGCTTTTACCAGGATGATAAAATAAATATTGATGAGCCTGGCCTAGCATTGGCCCAACGTAAGCCATTTGAAAAAAAACCCATTGTATTATTTCCCAATACTTATCTTTATTAAGAAATTTATCATATTTTTTTGCCAGATAAAGAAGGATAGCCCCGGATTCGAATACTGTTTGGTTATTATCATTATCTACAATTACAGGAATTTTATTTGCAGGAGATATTTTTGAAAACTCTTCACTAAACTGCTCTTTTTTATCTAAATTTATTAAAATAGGGTTAAAATCTACACCTAATTCTTCAAGCATAATGCTAATTTTTCGACCATTAGGCGTGGGTGATGAATACAAATCAATCATTTTTTTTAGAATTTAATTAATAGAGAACTATATTCATATTATGCAGGAGAATATAGATAATATTATTAAATTAGCCTGGTGTGATAAAACCTCTTTTGAAAAAATAAAAAGAATTCACGGTGTAACCGAATCAGAGGTTATAAAAATAATGAGAACAAATCTGAAAGCAAGATCATTTAAGTTATGGAGAACTAGAGTAACAGGGAGAACGAGAAAGCATGAAAAGAAAAGAAATCTATCCGAAAAATCATTTAAATATGAGAGTTATCTTTAAAATATTAATTGTCAGTATAAGTCTTTTGTTTGCTAGTAAGATAGCATTAGCAGATCAAAATGATCCACGGCTAAATAATTTGTTTAAAAAATTAAATGAGACTGAAAATCAGGATGAGATAAGAGATTTGATATCTGACATTTGGAATATATGGTATGAAGTTGATGATCCAAAAGTAATTGAATATTTTGAGAAGGGTATCCAAGCTATGAATTTAAGAAATTATCCACTAGCAATTAGATTTTTTAATAATTTAATTGAAGAAGATCCTAATTTTGCTGAAGGTTGGAATAAAAGAGCTACAGTTCACTTTATGATGGGTAATTTTGATCAATCTATGCAAGACATCATTAAAACTCTTGAATTAGAACCAAGACATTTTGGTGCCCTAGATGGAATGGGTTTAATTTTTATTCATCAGGGTCAGTTTCAACAGGCAATTGATGTATATGACAAGATGTTAGAGATTTTTCCTTTTAGTGTAAAAACTATGGATAAAAAAGAGAGAATACAATCGTTTATTTCTCAATCTACGTAATATCAAAAAATACTAATAATAAAGACAGTGTAAAAAAACTAACAAACGTACTTAATACTACATTTGAAGAAACTACTGCCTTTAGTGAGTTATATCTGTATGCAAAATAATATGACTGAGACCCACTTGGTAAAGCTGCGGCCATAGTAACAATAATTACCAAGAGATTATCAAGCTCTAGTATAAAATTTGCTAAACTAAATGCAATTATAGGGTGAATAAAATTTTTTAAGATAGTTAATAGTATTGCGCCATAAATATTTTCTCTAATTTTAAAATTTCCTAATGCAAGACCTAAAGAAATGAGAACCATTGGAAGAGCAAGGTTTACAAAAATATCTAAGGGCTCTTTAATAATAGATGGAACAATAAGATTAGAGTAATTAAGAATGAAACCAATTATCATTCCAAAAAGTACAATATTTTTAATTATACCTAATAATATTTGATAAAAAATTTCGAAAAAGCTTTTTTGTCTATTTCTATAAACTTCTATTATAATAACAGTATAGCTAAAATGAACAATACCATGAAAAAAAACTAATATCATATAAGGAATTGTATTTATTGGACCCAAAACTGCATACATAAGAGGTATTCCCATTGCTACTGTGTTACCAAAACAAGCAGCTAATCCAAAAAGTGCAGAGTCATCTGTTTTAAAATTTAAAAATTGTTTGCTAATTAAAAATCCAGCCATGGATATAAAAATTCCTGAAGCAAAAAATGAGATGATCAGGCCAATAGAATTAATTTGAGGAAATGAGACTTGCCAAAAATATATAATTAAAGATAGGGGTAAAAGAATGTTGAAACCTGTAAAATCAAAATAATCAATATATTTTTTTGGAAGTATTTGTAATTTATTTACAAAAAATCCAAAAAGGATATATCCAAATACACTGCTAACTATATTTAATATGTCAATCATTTAAGTCAAAAAAATTATTTAAAAATTGAATGACGCTTTCTTCAATTATATTATTTTCATTTGAGTTTGAATTTTGAAAAAATTTTGAATTTTTATCAAAACTTATATTAGGATTATTTAAGTTTCCTTTAATCAAAGTAGTTAAATATATTTCACTATTTTGAGATAAGGTTAAAATAATATCTATAAAATTATTACTGTAATTGTATTCTCCTTTTATAAGAATTCTGTTGTTTTTATTACTAATTTCTATTTTGCTAGTTTCTAAAATATTTTTATTTTTATTTATTTCGCCTTTAAAATTAGAACTTTCATTGCCAAAAGCATTTATTAATTCAGAAAATGCAAATTTTTGATTTTTTTGATTTTCTAATTTTTCAAAGAATAATTTTAAAAATGAAATAAGAAATTTTTCTTCATTAGTTGTTTCTAAAGATATTTTTCCATTAATTTTATAAATTGAGTTAAATAAATTTTCTAAATTATCACTATATTTAAGATAATTTTCAATATAATTTACTTTTCCATTAATATTTACTTCACTAAAATTAATATTATTAATATTCAAATTATCAATTAGAACATCTAAATTTCCTGAAACTTGAAATACGGGCTGAGAAATATCAATTCTAATATTATCAAAGTATAAATTATTTTTGTAATCTTTAATTTCTAAGTTTGTGTTAAGCTTTACAATTGGAAAAATACTGATTTTAGTTTTGTTTTTTTCATTAATTTTAATTTCTAATTTCTTCTCGATATCGCTAATTATTAGTTCTTTTTCAAAATTATTTAGAAAAATATAAATAAAGATAGATAAAATTATTAGTATAATTACTAATATAGAAAAAAATAATCTAATTTTTTTCATAAATTAGATCGTAAAAAACTATATTTTTGTAAAATTATTTTCAGGATCATGCAATGGATTAAATTGAACAGACATAACATATTTATTTTTAGCAACTTCAACTTCAAAATTGCTGCCATTTAATTTTTTTAAATCTATTTCTGAATCTATATATCCAAAGACCATATTTTTATTATAACAAAATGAATAATTGCTAGAAGTTGTTTCTCCCACAATTTTATTTTTATAATAAATAGGCTCATCATGTAATAAGAGAGGATTTCCTGGCGTAGATTTTTCTAAAACAAAATTTGTTAGTTGTTTCTTTTTAATTCTATTTTTTGTTTTTAAAGCTTCTTTACCTATAAAATCTATTTTTTTATTTAATTTAACAGTTAATTCTAATCCAGCTTCAAAAGGGTTTTCAGCTGGAGAAATATCATGACCCCAATGCAAATATCCCTTTTCCATTCTCATGATATCTAGTGCATGCGCACCAGCATGTGAGAGGTTATATTTTACTCCAACTTTAACTAACTCTAAATAAATTTCTCTAGATATATTTATAGGAACATAAATTTCCCAACCAAGTTCACCAACAAAAGATAATCTTTGGAAGATTAATTTATTATTTTTCAGTGATATTTCTTTAGCAGTTGCAAATTTAAACTTTTCGTTTGAAAAATGTTCTCCAAATATTTCTGTTAGAATTTCTCTACTTTTAGGACCAAAAATACCAAAGCAAGCTAAACTTTCAGTGATATCAATTAAAGTTGTGTTTTTACTTAAATTTTTTAAAATATGTTTTTTATCATGTGCTCTCACAGATGAACCCGTTACAATACGAAAAGAATTAGTATCAATACAAGTAACTGTTAAATCGGCAATAATGCCACCATTTGAATTAAGCATTTGCGTGTAAGTTGTATTACCAGGGTAATTTTTAATATTATTACAGCATAATCGTTGAAGATCGTCGAAGGCAGTGTCTCCCTTAATTTCAAATTTTGCAAAGGCACTTAAGTCAAATAAACCAGCGTTTTTTCTTGTGTTTATTGTTTCATACTTTGCTGCATCATACCAATTTTGATAACCATAACTATACTCATATTCTGGTTTCTTACCATTTATAGCATACCACATTGGTCTTTCAAAACCGGCCACTTGACCAAAGCATGCCCCTTCTTTTTTCAAATCATTATGAAAAGGAAGTAGTTTAATATTTCTCGAAGATTTATGTTGTTTGTAAGGCCAGTGCATTGCATATAAATCTCCTAGTGATTCAGTAACTCTTTCAGTTATAAATTTTGTCTCAGAGTGAAATTTTTCAAATCTTGAAATATCTAATGAGTAAAGATCCTCATTAACCTCACCGTTCATCATCCACTCTGCAGTTACCTTACCTGCACCACCAGCACTCTGAATACCAATACTATTAAATCCACAACAAACATAAAAGTTTTTTACTTCTGGTGTTTCTCCTAATAGATAATTTGTATCTGGAGTAAAAGCTTCAGGACCGTTAAAGAATTTTCTTATACCTACATTTTCAAGTGCTGGTATTCTTTTCATAGCATTTTTTAAATGTGGTTCAAAATGATCAAAATCTTCAGGTAATTCTCCAAAAGAAAAATCATTGGGTACTTTATACGTATCAGTAAATGCAGGTTTAGCTTTAGGCTCAAAAATTCCTACTAAAATTTTTCCCGCATCCTCTTTTAGATATAAGCAATTATTGTAATCTCTAAGAACTGGAAGTGATTTAGAAATTTCTTTTAATGGCTCACTTAATATATAGAAGTGTTCATTTGGATATAGCGGTATACTAACGTTAATATCATTTGCTATCTGCCTAGACCACATTCCAGATGTTAGAACAATATACTCACATTTAATTTTTCCATGTTTTGTATCTACACCTTCTATTGATCCATTTTTAGTAAGGATTTTATTTACAGAACAATGTTCAAATATTTGAGCTCCATACATTTTTGCCGATTTAGCAAGAACATTTGTTATGCCAACAGGATCTGCTTGACCATCTTTTGGAATAAATATCCCACCAACAACGTCATCAGTATTTATAAGAGAATAAATATCCTTAATTTGATTTTCGTCTAATTCATTAACTTCTATATTAAATCTTTGTGCAAAAGTAGCTTGCCTTTTTAATTCCTCTAATCGATCATTAGTTGTTGCAATAGTTAAAGAGCCGTTTTGCTTTAAACCTGTTGCTAATCCTGTTTCTTTTTCCAGGTCTTTATATAAATTTAACGAATAATTTCTAAGTTTTGTAATGGTTGCTGATGCACCAATCTGACCAATAAGTCCTGCTGCATGCCAAGTGGTTCCAGAAGTTAATTGATCTCTTTCTAGCAAGATCACATCTTTCCATCCAAATTTTGCTAAATGATAAGCTACAGAACATCCAGCTATACCACCGCCTATTACAACTACTTTTGCAGAAGTAGGAATTTTATTACTCATTTGTAATATTATAGATAAAGAATTTCAGTATGAGTTTCAAAATAAAAATCTAGATCTTCTATATTTATTTCATCTATTTTTGATGGTTCCCAAATAGGATTATGATCTTTTGAAATTAGAACAGAATTTACACCATTATCAAAGTCACTACGGTATACTATTTTTTGACTTAATTGAAATTCAGTTTCTAAACATTCTTTTAACGATTTACCTTTTGCATCATCTATAAGTTTAGTACTTATCGCAAGACTCATTGGACATTTAGCTAAAAGAATATCTAAAATTTTTTTTGAAAACTCTGAGTTATGACTTTTTAAATTTGATATGATAGTTTGAATATTTCCATTGAATAGTTCATTTATTAAATTCATATTTTTAATTAGATATGTATCATTCTTTACTTCAAAATTATCATGTGAAATTTCTCCTCTAGTAATAAATCTTTCTTTAACATCTTCTATTTTATTACTTTTAAAGTAGTGAGTTGCTAATCCGAAAAAAATTAATTCATTTAACCCTAAAACCTCACCCGTTAATCCAATATACTTACCAATGTTACCTGGAAGATTTGATAAAAAATAACTTCCACCAACATCTGGAAAAAAGCCAATTGCAGATTCTGGCATTGCAAATTTTGAATTGTCTGTTGCCATTCTGTGATCACCATAGATTGATAAACCAACCCCGCCTCCCATGACTACACCATTCCAAACTGAAAGAAATTCTTTACTAAATTGGCTAATTAAATAATTAAGTTTATACTCATTTCTAAAAAAATCATGTTTTAAAGAGTTTTCTTTTCCAGCAAGAACAAGAGATTTTACATCACCTCCTGCACAAAAATGTTTACCTTCTCCAACTAACAATACTCTTAAGATATTATCTTTTTCTTCCCATTCTAATAATTTGTCATGGAATTTCTTTGCCATTTCTAAATTGAGAGCATTTAAAGCTTTAGGACGATTTAGTTTAATAATTCCAGTTTTGTTAGTTTCTGAAAATACAATATCCATTAATTCTTTTTAAACTGCAAAACTTTATTAGAAAGACCCACTTCTTTTGCCTTTAATCTATTAATTTCATCTCGTAATCTTGCTGCATCTTCAAATTCAAGTTTTGAAGCAAATTCATTCATTTTTTTCTCTAAATTTTTAATATGTTTATTAAGATCCTTACCAACTAATTCTTTAGCATTATCAATTTCAACTGTAACATGATCTTGTTCAGCTGTGTTCTCAATTATTTCTTGAATATTTTTTTTAATACTGATTGGGGTAATTTTATTTATTTTGTTATATTCTAGTTGTTTTGTTCGTCTTCTATCTGTCTCTTCGATTGCTTCTTTCATACTAGTGGTAATGTTATCAGCATACATTAAGACTTTACTCTCAACATTTCTTGCAGCCCTACCAATAGTCTGAATTAAACTAGTTCTAGAACGAAGGTAACCTTCCTTATCAGCATCTAATATAGCCATTAAAGCACATTCAGGAATATCTAAACCTTCTCTAAGAAGATTTATTCCTACTAAAACATTAAAAACTCCTAGTCTTAGATCTCTAATAATTTCTATTCTTTCTAATGTATCGATATCAGAGTGAAGATACCTTACCTTTAATCCTTCTTCATTGATATATTCAGTAAGATCTTCGGCCATTTTTTTTGTAAGTGTTGTGATTAGAACACGATGACCTTTATCTATAGTCTTTTTACATTCATCAATTAAGTTATCAATTTGATGTTTAGTGGGCCTTATCTCTATAGGTGGATCAATTAAACCTGTTGGTCTAATTACTTGTTCAACAAAGGTGCCACCTGTCTTTTCAAGTTCATAATCTCCTGGTGTTGCACTTACGAATATAGTTTGTGGACGCATTGCATCCCATTCTTCTCTTTTTAAAGGTCTGTTATCAACACAACTTGGTAGTCTAAAACCATATTGAGCTAAAGTTGATTTTCTAGAAAAATCACCTTTGTACATTCCTGCTATTTGACCACATGTCTGATGGCTTTCATCTATAAACAATAAAGAGTCTTCTGGAATATATTCATAAAGTGTAGGCGGAGGCTCTCCCGGCTGTCTTCCTGATAAATATCTAGAATAATTTTCAATACCACTACAACTTCCAGTAGTTTCCATCATTTCTAAGTCAAATGTAGTTCTCTCATCCAACCTTTGTCTTTCTAAGTATTTTTTTTCTTTTTCAAAAATCTCTAATTGTTTTTTTAGATCATTTTTAATCATCGTAATTGCTTTTTTTATAGTTGGCTTTGGGGTTACATAATGAGAGTTTGCGAAGATTCTTATTTGTTCAAGTTCTCCGAGCTTCTCTCCAGTAAGTGGGTCCACTTGTGTTATACTCTCTATATCATCTCCAAACATAGAAATTTTCCAAGAAATATCTTCATAGTGAGAAGGGAAAATTTCTAAAATATCTCCCTTTGCCCTAAAGCTACCTCTTCTAAAATCCATGTCACGACGTTTGTATAAAAGTTCTACCAACTTTCTGATAATAATCTCTCTACTTATTGATTGATTTTTATCTAAAGTAAAAGACATTGAAGAATAAGCATCAACTGATCCAATACCATAAATACAAGAAACCGATGCTACTATGATTGTATCTCTTCTTTCCACTAAAGATCTAGTAGCTGAATGTCTTAGACGATCAATTTGTTCGTTGATTGAAGATTCTTTTTCAATATATGTGTCCGTCCTTGGTACATATGCTTCTGGTGTGTAATAATCATAATAACTGACAAAATATTCAACAGCATTATTTGGAAACAAATTTTTCATTTCGCCATAAAGTTGTGCCGCTAATGTTTTGTTTGGAGCCATTATCAAAGTAGGTTTCTGGACTTTTTCAATTACTTTAGCCATTGTAAAGGTCTTACCTGATCCAGTGACACCTAAAAGAACTTGTTCTTGTTCTCCCTCATTTAGACTTTTAACAATACTTTTAATTGCTTCAGGCTGATCACCACTTGGATTAAAATCACTCACAATTTTAAAAGGTGTTGTGATTTCGGAAGAGAGATGATGTTTTTTTTCTGCTTTATTCATTAATTCTAATATAATTATTTAGATAATTGTACTTTTCTAAAAAACTACCATCTGTTGTTATTGTTCCATTTAATATTCTTCCATCATCTTCTTTTAATAAAAAAGGAAGAACTTCGTTGATAATACCTTCACTAAATTCTGTACTTGAATCCCGTGGTAATTCAGATGGTAAATTATCAACTGCCATAACAGCAATTCCATCATTATTTTCATCTATTTCTTTTAAAGTATATCTTTCAATCCAATAATTTGGCTCCTCAATTGTTGTTGATCGTATTGTAGTTGGAACAGAACCGTTAATATCACAAGTAATATCGCCAACAATTTTTAGATTTTGTAAATCTTTTAAGTCTTCATTCTCAAAAATTTTTGGAGAAGATGGGTCCCAGTAATGCGCACTTATAAGTATATTAGTTTCTTTTAAATATTGTAATGCAGAACTTGAATAATCTTGAGGATTATTAATAAAATGCTCAAGGTTAAAGTTAGTGGAAGAATTATTTGTAACATAATCTTTAGTTTCCAAATTACAAAAAATAGGCTGATCAAATTTTTTTTCCAAAAAGTCTTTTTTTGATACTGCTTTAATGTTTGTTTGATTCAAAAGTTCAATTACTCCTTTTGCAACTCTACCATCACCAGTAACTAGAATTTTAGTTTTAGGAAAATATAAATTTTTTAAATTTAATACCAATCTTTCATAATCATCAATTTTATAGGCACTAGCAAGAGATTGTTTTCCAATCACTCTAAGTAATAAATTTAAGGTATTATAACAACCAACAATACCTGCAAATCTTCCAAAACCTAAACATCTTGTACCATTTTTACCTCTGATATTTTCATAATCAATCAATGTAATTTTTTTATTTAAAATTGATAAGAGTAGGTCTTTCTTATGTTTTTCAATATTTTTTTGTTGTTTATTAATTTTAAAAGTGTGAGAAAAAAAAAGATATGTCCTATTATTAATTAAAATATTTGGATCAATTTCTTTAACTCCGAATATGATTGAGCATTCGTTTAAATTTTCATTAATTTTAGCACCACATAATTCATATTCTTCATCAGAAAAACATCTGCTATTTGATGGCTGAATAATGAAATTAATATTCGGATTGCTTTCTTTGTATTTTTTAATATGCTCTGGGACTAGAGGAGTTCTATTTTCATCATTTCTAGACTCTCTAACAATACCAATATTGGTTAATTGATTATCCATTCTCTTGTTGGATATTAATTTTATAATCTTTTAAAATTTTAAAAAAATACATTATGTCTTCTGTTTTATGTGGTGCAGTTTTAACACCAGACTCAATTTTATTATCCATAATTAGATCAATCGCAGCTGATAAAGTAATCGATACAAGTTTGCCCATTGCAGTATTTTCACCACTTCCTTTTTCATCTAGAAAATAAGAACTATCAAAAATTTTATTATCATTTTCAAAAGCTTTAAGTTTTACAGAAAGTACAACGCGATCTTCTTCATCAGTTAAATATTTATTATCTTTTAATAATTCTTCACTTTTTTTATTGATTTCAGCTTCTATATTATCTGATCTATTTTCAAGCATTAAAAAAATATCTTTCCATGCCTCTTTCCAACCATGAAGTCGCAAAGTTCCTCTTACGAACTCTTTGACTTTCCATTTCTCATCAAACAAGTATTCATTTACATATGGTGTTGAATCTCTGTTTGGATAAGCTTCAAAATTTTCACCAGATATTGAATAAGAACTAATAGATTTGTAAGGAGTTACAGTATTTATTTTACCTTTTGTTATATATTTTGCATCATTGTTTAAGGCTTTGATTACTCCAGCTGGAGACCAACTAAATTTATATTTGAAATCATTTGGAATTGCTGGAAAACCTCCGCAATATGATTCATATACCACTTCTGTTTTTTCAGTCGAAATTTTTTTAAGATCACTGACAAGTAAATGAGAAAAAAAATGATCGATACCTGGATCTAAACCAACCTCATTGATAAATACTAAATTTTCTTTTTTTACATCTGAATTTAACATATTTATTTCTGGATTAAGGTAACTAGTAGATGCAAAATTACATTTATGTTTTAAACAAAGATTAGCTATTTCTAAATGTTTGTTTGCTGGTAGTTGAGAAATAACAATATCACCTGGATTTGTTTCATTAAATAATAAATCAATATCAAACTGTTTTGCATTCACATTGTTTTTATCTACATGGTCAATGCTCTTTATAGCTTTGTCTAATGTTCTATTCCATACTGTAAAATTATCTAAATTTTTAGCTAATCTTCTAATTC
The DNA here is from genome assembly GCA_902538155.1 of uncultured Alphaproteobacteria bacterium. Lineage (GTDB taxonomy): Bacteria > Pseudomonadota > Alphaproteobacteria > HIMB59 > CACPNW01. The sequence continues at coordinate 29,271 of CACBDX010000002.1, read as the reverse complement.
CCGGTATAGAAGATAATCCTGTTCCAATCCAATGTACATGTTTCATAGTCTTATTTACTTTTATATTAAATTGTTTACTACATTAATAAAACTTAAAATACGGTAATTTATTTGACTTCAATAGTATTTATTTTTTTATTAACAGGTCTAGTCTCTGGTTTTATTGCAGGATTATTAGGAGTTGGAGGTGGAATAATAATAGTACCTGTAACTTACTTTATTTTACTTAATCTAGGTTATAGCTCTGAAATTGTGATGCATGTTGCTGTAGCATCTTCCCTTGGTGTAATTTGTTTTACTTCAATTTCTTCAATAAAATCCCATGTTAAACTTAAAAATACAAATTTGATAATTGTAAAAAAATGGGCAGTAGGAATAATAATAGGATCAATTGTAGGTTCAATTGCAGCGAGTTCTATTTCAGGACAGAGTTTAGTAATTCTTTTTGTAATTCTAGCATTTTTGATTTCATTAAATATGCTGTTTCAACAAAATCCAATAATTGTAAGTAAGGATATACCATCATCTAATATAATTAACTTTACAATAAGCTCTTCTATTGGTTTTTTATCTGCAACAATTGGTATAGGTGGTGGTAGTTTTAGTGTTCCAACTTTAACAATGTTTTCAAAAAAGATTCATGAAGCAGTTGGAACCTCTGCTGTTTTTGGTTTTTTAATTGCTTTTCCAGGAACACTTACATTTATGTATACTGGGTCAAATATAAATGAACTTCCCATTTATTCGCTTGGTTACGTAAATATTATAATAGTTTTTTTTATATCGATAACTAGTATATTTACTGCTGGAATTGGTGCAAAAGTTTCATCAAATATAGATAAGTTAGTATTAAGAAAGATTTTTGCTATTTTTTTGTTGTTAACTTGTGCTAGTCTAATTATTGAACATTTTATAATTTAAATGAATTTTGTTGCAGATAGACTAAGTAAAATAAAACCTTCAATGACTGTAGGTATAAATGTCAAAGCTAAAGCTTTGAAGGACGAGGGTAAAGATGTAATTGTTCTTGCAGCAGGTGAGCCAGATTTTAACACACCAAAAAATATAAGAGATGCTGCTAGTAAAGCGATGGAAGAGGGTAAAACAAAATATGTACCAGGTAAAGGTACACCAGAATTACAAAAAGCAATTCAGAAAAAATTCAGAGAAGATAATAATATTGATTATCAATTAGATGAAATCATATGCGGTGTCGGAGGCAAACATATTATCTATAATGCTATGATGGCAACAATTAATCCGGGAGATGAGGTCATTATAACAGCTCCTTTTTGGGTTAGTTATCCAGATATTGTTTTATTAGCAGAAGGGAAGCCAGTGATAGTTGAGTGTCCTCAATCACAGAATTTTAAAATTACACCAGAACAACTTGAAAAAAATATAAACTCTAAAACAAAATGGTTAATGTTAAATAGTCCTAGTAATCCAACTGGATCAGTTTATTCAAAAAAAGAGCTAGAAGATTTAGCTCTTATCTTAAAAAAGTATCCTAATGTTCTTATAATGTGTGATGATATATACGAAAAAATTGTTTACGATGGAGTAGAGTTTCACACTCTTGCTTCTATTGAACCTTCACTGAAAAACAGATGTTTGACACTAAATGGTGTTTCAAAATCATATTGCATGACAGGATGGAGACTTGGATATTGTGGAGCTCCAAAAGAGATTATTGCTGCTATGAACAAAATACAATCACAAAGTACAACATCAACTTCTTCAATTACAATGGCTGCTGCAGTTGAAGCAATAAGTGGTCCGCAGGATTTTATAAACGAGCATAATAAAAAATTTTTGATACGTAGAGATTTAGTATTGAATAAATTAAATGATATTGATGGAATTACATGTCAAAAACCAGAAGGAGCTTTTTACGTTTATCCAAATTGCGATGGTATAATTGGAAAACAGACACCAAATGGAAAACACATCTCCAATGATGAAGATTTCATGACATACCTTTTAGAAGATCAAGGCGTAGCAGGAGTTCATGGTGCAGCATTTGGTTTATCGCCTTATTTTAGATTATCTTATGCAACTAGTGATGCAATTCTAGAAGATGCGTGCAATAGAATAAAAGAAGCTTGTAATAAGCTTACTTAAGATCTTTATCAGCAATTATCTCAGCTAATCGAAGTAGATTAGTAGTTCCAGCACTTCCAAATGGAACACCAGCCGAGATAACTACGTTATCTCCTGGCTTTACTAATTTTTTATTTTTTGCAATTGAACATGCAATATTAACCATATCTTGTGCATTTTGAGCATCTTCTTGAGTATGACAGGAGTTTACACCCCAGTATAATTGCATTTTTCTTGTAGTATTAATATTTGGAGATAAACCAACAATTTGAACTGGTGCTCTTTCTCTAGCCATTCTGGTCGTTGTTCTTCCACTTACAGAAAATGTAATTATTGCTTTTGCATCTGATTTTTTTGCAATTGAGTACGCTGCTAATGTTATTGCATCTGTATTATCAACATCATCAATATTTTCTTGTATAATTCGTAAATCATAATTATTTTTATCGTTTTCAACATTTTCTATAATTTTATTCATAGTTATTGCTACTTCTATTGGATGTGCTCCAACTGCAGATTCACCAGATAACATTACAGCATCTGCTCCGTCGTAAATAGCATTAGCAACATCCGATGCTTCAGCTCTTGTTGGAACAAGATTTTCAATCATACTTTCAAGCATTTGTGTAGCAACAACAACTGGTTTACCAAAGTGCCTACATCTTTTAATAATATTTTTTTGAACTATAGGAACTTGTTCTGTTGGCATTTCAACACCCAAATCACCTCTAGCTATCATAATACCATCTGCAGCATTTATAATATCATCAATATTTTTTACCGCTGAAGGTTTTTCGATTTTAGCCATCACGAGTGCTTTATTGTTAATTATTTTTTTTAGTTTGTGAATATCTTCTGCTTGTTGCACGAAAGAAAGTGCAACCCAATCAACTCCCATATCTAATGCCTTCATTAGATCAGATTTGTCTTTTTTGGTAAGAGCGTCTATTGGAAGAATAATATCTGGAATATTTACACCTTTGTTATTTGAGATTTCGGCGTCATTTAAAACTTCTGTAATTAAACTATCTTTTTTTCGTTCAACAACTTGTAACCTTATTCTTCCATCATTTACTAATAAAATAGAATTAGGTGTTAAATAATCATAAATTTCTTCATGAGGAAAGTTTACCCTATTATTATCTCCGGGTTCACTTGAAAGATCTAGTACAAAACTTTGACCTTTGACTAAATTTTCTTTTTTATTCTTAAATGTACCTACTCTTAACTTGGGCCCTTGTAAGTCAGCTAATATGCATGATGCATGATTATGTTTTTCTTCAAGAGATCTAATAGTTTCATAATTTTTTCTATGAGTTTCTAAATCACCATGTGAAAAATTTAATCTAAAAACATCACATCCAGCCACAAATAAATCTTCTATTATTTTTTTATCTGATGATGCAGGTCCTAAGGTAGCTAAAATTTTAGCTTTTCTGTTACGTTTCATTAATTATTATATATATATCACAAAAAAAGATTTATATAATTTATTTACGTAATATGACCAAAAACTTTGATAGAGATTTACTTGCTGATGTTGCAGAAAGATTGATTCATCATTTAAAAAATAGAACAGATGTTCAAAATATTGATTTAATGAATTTGTCAGGTTTTTGCAGAAACTGTCTTTCAAAATGGTATGTTAGTGCTGCAGAGAAGAAAAATATTTCTATTTCATACGATGAGGCACGAGAAAGGATCTATGGTATGCCATACGCAGAGTGGAAAACAAAATTTCAAAAAGAAATAACTCCTGAACAAAAAGAAAAGTTTGATAAAGGAAAAACTTAATATAGTTTTTCTAAATTCTCTCCATACATCTCTTTTACTTTAAACCTTCTTACTTTCATGGAAGGAGTCATCATATTGTTTTCAATTGTAAACTCGTGATCAATGAGAATAAATTTTCTTATTTGTTCAATACTAGAGAGGCTTTTATTGACTTTATCTACAACTTCCTTCATCTTTTTATCAAATGAAGAATTTTGAATTATTTTATTCAAATCGCCCTCAACATTATTTTCTTTTGCCCATTCTAAAGCTAAATCTTTATTAGGTACCAAGATCGCAACTAGGTAATTTTTGAAATCTCCATATAACATTGATTGAGCAATTTCAGGTTCAATATCTAATTTTGCTTCTATTCTTGAAGGAGAAATATTATCTCCACCAGCATTTACAATAATATCTTTTTTCCTATCCGTTATTTTTAAATAGCCTTCGTCATCAAATTCACCAATATCACCTGTATGAACCCATCCATCAATAATAGTTTTATTAGTTGACTCAGGATCATTCCAATAACCATTCATAATCAGTTCACCACGAGCTAAAATTTCTCCATCTTCAGAAATTTTCACTTCATTGCCTTGAAGAACTTTTCCAACAGTATCTAACTTAATTTTTTCAGGAGGGTTTGCGGAAATAACAGGAGCTGTTTCAGTTTGTCCGTATCCTTGAAGTAGTGGAAGGCCAAGGGCGCTTAGGTATAATCCAACTTCAAAATTTAGTGCTGCGCCTCCTGATATCAATGCTCTGAGACTTCCACCAAATCTTTTCTTAACTTTTTTTCTTACTATCCTATCCATCAATCCATTCATAAATCTTTCAGAGAAGCTCATCTGCTCACCAAAATATTTTTTCTTTCCTAGATTTAATGTAATTGCAAAGAAGCGTTGACTCAATTTACTTTGGTTTTTTAGACCTTGTGAAATACGTGTGTGTAAAGAGTCATAAAACCTTGGAACAGCAGTCATAAAATGTGGTGCTGCCTCAGCCATATTTACTAATAATTTATCTATACTTTCAGCGTAATAGATTTGTGCTCCTTGCCCCATTTCTAAAAATTGTAAAGTATGTTCATATGAATGAGATAAAGGCAACCATGATAAATATCTAATTTCTTTTGTTAAATCACTGGTAAGATTCTCAAGTAATTTATCACATGAAGCACAGTTTCTTAACATGGCTCCATGACTTAACATCACTCCTTTAGGATTACCTCCAGTACCTGATGTATAAATAATACATGCTGTATCTTTTCTTTTAAAATTTTTTGATAATTCTTCTATTTCATTAGAATTTTTACTTTTTTCTAAATTGTCATTTATAATTTTATTGTATGATAAAATATTTACAACTTCGGTATAAGTTTCATTATCATCATTAATTTTTATTACATTTTGACAATTTGGAATTTTTTCTATTGCAGGTAGAACTTTTTTCATTAACTCGTGTGATGAAACGATGGCACATCTAGCACCAGAATGCTCAATAATATATTTATAGTCATTCGTTGTGCTTGTTGTATAAGCAGGCACTGAAATTGCTCCTATAGACATTATTGCTAAATCAGAGATTTGCCATTCAGGTCTATTTTCAGATAAAATTAATACTCTATCTCCTTCTAAAATACCCAGATCTTTTAAGTATGTTGCTAAACTTTCGACTTGTTCTTTTACTTGTGACCAACTTAAAGAAACATATTTATCATTCTCTTTTTTCCACAAATATGGTTGATCTTTTAAATTATTTGCTTGATGATAAAATATACCCGGTATGCTATTAAATTCGTCAAAATTAACAATCATGCTTTCTGCCCTCCCTACAAAGCTTAGATATTAGACCTATATCGAAATAGTAAAATATGAAACAAAAAAATTATCAAATTTCAACAAAAAATACCCTTGGCAAACTACCAATTTGGAATTTAAAGGATTTATATGAATCGCCAAAAGCCAAGAAACTGAATAATGATTTAAATAATCTCAGAATATCAACTAAAAAATTTGAGAAAAAATACGCATCTAAAATCACCAGGATTAGTTCTAATCAACTCTTGAAAGCCATTATTGAATTAGAGAGTATTGATACAAAAATAGATAAAATTATGTCTTATGCACACTTATTAGTTGCAGAGGATGGTAACAATGAAAAGAATAAAATTTTTTATCAACAAATGCAGGAGCAAATTACAAATATTGCCTCTTCAATTGTCTTCTTTAGTCTTGAGATAAATGAAATTTCTGAAAAAAATTTAAAAAAAATTTATGCTGATAAAAAACTAAAGATTTACAAAAATTGGATAAAAAATATTCGAAAATTTAAACCTTACCAATTAGATGTTAAAACAGAAAAATTACTTCAAGAAAAAAGTATTACTTCTAGATCAGCCTGGATCAGACTATTTGATGATACAATTGCATCACTAAAATTTCCCTTTAAGGGAAAAAATTTATCTAGTGCTGAAATTTTTAATTTTCTTTCTGATAAAAAAGAATCAAATCGTAAAAAATCAGCAGAGGTAGTATCTGCTGTCTTAAAAGATAACATTAGTTTGTTTACATCTATTACTAATAATCTTGCAAAAGATAAATCAATCAATGATAAATGGAGAGGATTACCAAATCCAGTCAGTTCAAGAAATTTATCTAATGTTGTAGAAGATGAAGTTGTAGAAGCCCTAACAGAAACAATAAAAGAAAATTATCCAAAAATTGCTCATCGTTATTATAAAATAAAATCTAAATGGCTAAAAAAGAAATCTTTAATGTATTGGGACAGAAATGCACCTCTTCCTTTCCAATCACAGAGTATTTACTCCTGGAAAGATGCAAGACAAATTGTAACTAATGCTTATTCAAATTTTGATAAGAGAGCAGGAAATATTGTAAATAAATTTTTTGATAATTCATGGATACACGCTCCAGTAAAATCAGGAAAATCTCCTGGCGCGTTCGCTGCTTCTACTGTTCCATCAGTTCATCCATTCATACTTGTTAATTATCAAGGCAAAGCAAGAGATATAGCTACCCTTGCTCATGAACTAGGACATGGAATTCATCAATATCTAGCTGGACAAAAACAAACTTATTTTAATTCCTCAACTCCGTTAACTCTTGCTGAAACAGCAAGTGTTTTTGGGGAAATGTTAACTTTTAAATCTCTTTTATCTATTACGAAAAAAGAAAATGAACGTAAGGGGCTTTTGGCAAACAAAGTTGAAGATATGATAAACACTGTTGTAAGGCAGATTGCATTTTTTGAATTTGAAAAACGTATTCATCATCAAAGAAAAATTAAAGAATTAAGTGTTGATGAAATTTGTGAAATTTGGATTGATGTTCAAAAAAAAAGCTTAGGACCATCAATAAAATTTAATGATGATTACAAATATTTCTGGAGCTATATACCCCATTTCATTCATTCACCATTTTATGTTTATGCATATGCTTTTGGTGATTGTCTTGTTAATTCTCTTTTTAATGTTTACGAAAGCAAACTCCCTAAATTCGAAGACAAATACATTACTTTGTTAGAGAGCGGTGGAAGTGATACATATGATAAATTATTGAAGCCTTTTGGATTAAATCCGAAGAAAAAAGATTTCTGGCAAAAAGGAGTTAATGTTATTGAGAATTTGATTGACCAATTAGAGGAATAAAATTGATGAAAGATAAAGAAGCAAAATCTCTAACAAAACAACTTACGAGGTATGCTAAAGTTGGTGGTGTTGTTGGAAAATTAGCCACTAAACTTGCAAGTCAAAGATATTTAGGCGTTAAGTTAGATAAAGAAAAACATGCTTCAGAAATAAGAGCTGCTCTTGGAAGTATTAAAGGTCCATTAATGAAAGTGGCACAATTATCAGCAACTATACCTGACTTACTTCCTGATGAGTACGCGCAAGAACTTATGCATTTACAGTCTAATGCTCCACCCATGGGATGGTTATTTGTTAAAAGAAGAATGGCTGCAGAATTAAAGCAGGACTGGCAAAAAAATTTTATTGAGTTTGATAAAGAAGCAACAAGAGCAGCTTCTCTTGGACAAGTTCATAAAGCTAAAATAAAAAATGATGACATAGTCGCTTGCAAACTCCAATACCCAGACATGGCTTCAGCAGTTAGTGCTGATCTTTCACAATTAAAAATGATTTTTTCAATTTATCAGTCCTATAATAAAGCGATTAAAACTGATGAAGTATACAAAGAAATTACTGACAGACTTAAAGAAGAGCTAGATTACGAAAGAGAAAAAAAATTAATGGCTGTATTTAGAAATATATTTTCAAATATAAATTATGTTCAAGTTCCAAAAACCTATGATAAATTATCTACAAAAAGATTGCTAACTATGAGTTGGCTAGATGGTGAACCCATTTTAAATTTTAAAAAATCCTCTAAAGAAACAAGAAATACATTAGCAGCAAATATGTATAAGGCTTGGTATAAACCATTTTTCGAATACGGGGTGCTTCACGGAGATCCACATTTAGGAAATTATTCTGTACAAAAAAAAGACCTTAGCATTAATATATATGACTTTGGTTGTATGAGAATTTTTAATGGTAGTTTTATTCAAGGTGTAATTGATTTATACTTTGCTCTTCAAGAAAATGATAATTCAAAGGCAGTTCATGCATATGAGCAATGGGGATTTACAGATATTACAAAAGAGAAATTAAAAGTATTAAATAAATGGGCAGGATTCTTATATTCACCATTGATGGAAGATAAAGTTCAAAAAATACAAGAAAGTGATAGTGGTATTTATGGAGCACAAATTGCATCTGAGGTTCATCAAGAACTTAAGAAACTAGGCGGTGTTAAACCCCCAAAAGAATTTGTGTTCATGGATAGAGCAGCAGTAGGATTAGGTTCAGTGTTTATGCATTTAAAAGCAGAAGTTAATTGGTATAGAATATTCCATGAGCTCATTGAAGATTTTAACTCAAAAAAATTAATGAAAAACCAACAAAAAGCTTTAAATTTAGCAAACCTATCAATATAAGAACTCATGCTCTTATCTGCTATTAAAGAAAATGATAACAATGAGACAAGAGTCTCTATCTCCCCTGAGTCCGTAAAGCTTTTTTCTAGATTAGGTTTTGAAGTTATAATTGAAAATGGAGCGGGAGAAACTTCAGGATATCAGAATTCAAGTTATCAAGAAGCTGGAGCAAAAGTTGTTACTAGATCTGAATGCTTGAAGGCTGATGTTTGTTTATGTGTTAGAATGCCAAGTACTGATGATATAAATAACTTAAAAAGTAATTCATTACTTATAGGAATTTTAAATCCATATGAAAATAAATCTGAATTTTCTAATTTAAACAAAAACAAAATATCATCATGCTGTATGGAATTAATTCCTAGAATAAGTAGAGCACAAAGTATGGATGTTCTATCATCCCAAGCTAACTTAGCAGGTTATAGAAGTGTAATTGATGCAGCAGAGCAATTTGGAAAAGCTTTTCCTATGATGATGACTGCAGCTGGAAGAGTAAATCCAGCAAAAGTTATGATACTAGGTGTAGGAGTTGCAGGTTTACAAGCTATAGCAACAGCAAAAAGACTTGGTGCAGTAGTTTCTGCCACTGATGTAAGAGCAGCAACTAAGGAACAAGTTGAAAGTCTTGGTGGAAAATTCATAATGGTTGAAGATGATGAAGCTCAAAATGCTGAAACCGAAGGTGGTTATGCAAAGGAAATGAGTGAAGATTATAAGAAAAAACAAGCTCAATTGATATCTGAAACAGTTTCAAAACAAGATATAGTAATTTGTACAGCTCTTATTCCCGGGAAAAAAGCTCCAGTTTTAATCACAGAAGAAATGGTCTCTTCAATGATACCGGGATCAGTAGTAATTGATTTAGCTGTAGAAGCTGGTGGTAATTGCCCTTTAAGTAAAATGAATGAAATAGTTTTGCATAATGGAGTAAAAATTGTTGGTTATGGAAATGTTCCTGGAAGAGTGGCCAAAGATGCATCAGCTCTTTATGCTAAAAATATTTTTAACTTCTTAAGTCTATTAATAGATAAAGAAAATAAAAAAATAAATTTTGATTTTGATGATGAAATTATTAATTCTGTTTTGCTAACGCATGACGGGGAAGTAAGATTGGAGCAATTTAAGTAATATGGAAGCACATTCTTCAGAAGTTTTTGTTATTGGGTTAACAGTATTTTTCTTGGCTTGTATTATTGGGTATTATGTAGTTTGGTCAGTTACTCCTGCTTTGCATAGTCCATTGATGGGTGTGACAAATGCAATATCAAGTGTAATTATAGTTGGGGCAATATTAGCAGCCGGTCCTCAAGGTTTTGATACTTCTAAAATATTCGGACTAATAGGTGTTGTTTTAGCTTCAGTTAATATTTTTGGAGGCTTCTTAGTAACATATCGAATGCTCTCAATGTTTAAGAAAAAAACTAAAAAAACAAAGGAAAAAGATTAATGTCTTCTAACATGGTTGCAATATTATACTTAATTTCTGCGTTATTATTTATTTTTGCTCTAAGAGGTTTATCTCATCCTGAATCTTCAAGAATGGGTAACATTTTTGGTATCATTGGAATGATTATAGCGGTGTTCACAACGCTAATGTTCAAATCAGTTCTTAGTTATTATGAAATTGGTGCTGCGATACTGATTGGTGGTGCTATAGGTTCATTTATTGCTCTCAGAATTGAGATGACAGCGTTACCTCAATTAGTAGCCGCTTTTCATAGCTTAGTAGGTTTAGCAGCTGTATTTGTCGCTGCCGCTGCATTTTATGATCCGGTAGCTTTTAGTATCGGAAAAGTTGGTTCGATTAAAACTGCTAGTTTAGTTGAAATGAGCATTGGAACATTTATTGGCGCTATCACTTTCTCTGGTTCAGTTTTAGCTTTTGGAAAATTACAAGGTACAATTTCAGGAAAACCAATAGTATTTAAATTCCAGCATCTTATAAATGCAATAATTTTCCTTTTAATTATTTTCTTGATTGTATTATTTGTAATTAATCAATCCCCAACAATCTTTTGGACAATTGTTATTGTTTCAATATTACTCGGATTTCTTGTAGTAATACCTATTGGTGGAGCTGACATGCCAGTTGTTGTTTCTATGTTAAACTCTTATTCAGGATGGGCAGCTTGCGGCATAGGATTTACACTTAGTAATAATCTCTTAATTATAACTGGTGCTCTCGTTGGAGCGTCTGGCGCAATATTGAGTTATATAATGAGTAAAGGGATGAATAGATCCATTATTAATGTAGTTTTAGGAGGTTTTGGTGGTGAGCAAGACAGTAGTGCTAGTAAGGATAATTCAGACAAAATTGTTAAACAAGGTAATGCAGAGGATGCGGCATATATAATGAAAAACGCAGACTCTGTAATTATTGTACCAGGATACGGAATGGCTGTAGCACAAGCTCAACATGCTTTAAGAGAAATGGGTGACATATTAAAAAAAGAAGGAATAGAGGTAAGATATGCAATACATCCAGTTGCTGGAAGAATGCCTGGTCATATGAATGTTTTGCTAGCTGAAGCTAATGTTCCTTATGAAGAAGTCTTGGAGCTAGATGAAATTAATCATGATTTTCCTATGACAGAGGTTTCTTTTGTTATTGGAGCAAATGATGTAACAAATCCAGCTGCAAAAACAGATGAATCTTCTCCTATTTTTGGTATGCCTATTTTAGATGTAGAAAAATCTCAGAGCGTCCTATTTGTAAAACGTTCAATGGCAACTGGTTATTCCGGTGTTGATAATGAATTATTTTACAGAGATAATACTACTATGCTATTTGGAGATGCTAAAAAAATGTGTGAGGATATTGTAAAAAGTCTATCTGCTTAATTGTTACTTCTTTTTGCTGATTTTCTAGCTCTTCTAATATTTTCTTCTTTTTCTCGAGCCCGTTTCAAACAAGGTTTTTCGTAATGTTTACGTAGTTTCATTTCTTTATACAAACCTTCACGCTGCATTTTCTTTTTAAGCGTTCTAATTGCTTGTTCTACATTATTATCTTTTACATTTACAAAAAGTGTCATTGGGACGGGCTAGTAACACAAACTCATATTATTTGCAAACGGATATATTGAATTAATCTATTGGTATATTAGAAAAAATACTTATATTTATTATGTGTCTATTCTCAAAATATCAAAAATTGGTCATCCAATATTGCTAAAAGAATGTTCTGAGATAAAAGAATTCTCTTCAGATTCTCTAAAAAAAATAGTTTATGATATGTCTGAAACAATGCTTGACTATAACGGTATAGGTTTAGCTGCACCCCAAGTACATATTTCAAAGAAAATAATAGTATTTCGTAATCCTGATAATGAAGAGAAAGATAAAATTGAGATAACACCATTAATAAATCCTATTTTTATACCCATGGGAAAAGAAACTGAGGATGATTGGGAAGGTTGTTTATCAATACCTGGTATGCAGGGTTTAGTTAGAAGATTTAAAAAAATCAAATATTCTGGATTTGATCTTGATGGTAAAGAAATTAAAAATGAAGTTGAAGGCTTACACGCAAGGGTAGTACAACATGAAGTAGATCACTTAAACGGCATTTTGTATACATCACGCTTAGCACATAAAAATGCTTTTGGTTTTGAAAAAGAAATAACTACATATTGGAAAAATGAACAAAACAGAAAATAAAAAAAAAGAAGATATTCTCAAAAAAGCAAAAAAAATCGTATCAATTGATGGTTGGTCATCAGAAATATTTTCAAAATTACAAAAACAAAATATAGAAAAAAATGATTTATTCTATTTTTTCCCTGATGGATATAAAGATTTATTAGAATATGCTTTACAAAATATTAATGAAAAACTTGAATATAAATTAAAAAAAATTAATTTAATTAATTTTCCAATTAACAAAAGAATAAAAAAAATATTATTATTACGATTTGATATATTAAACGAAGATAAAGAATTTTATAAAAAAACCTCTAACCATCTTTTGCTACCTACAAATAACAAAATATCAAAAAAGAGTTTATATAATTCAGTAAGTACAATGTGGTATTTAGCTGGAGATAATTCAACAGATTTCAACTTTTATACAAAAAGACTGATTTTATCAGGCGTATACACTAATGCCTTGTTCGTTTTTTTTTCAAAAGAAATGAAGCATGTTGAAGAAAATATTGATAAAAATCTTAAGAGAATATCAAAAATTCCAAGAATTAAGGAAAGAATATCTTTTATTAAGGATAATGCTCCTAAATTTTTAAAAAGTTTTTTAGCTTAAGCTATACTATCTGGCTCTAATTTATTTTGAATTTCTAATATTTTATCTTTTAGGATTAATTTTCTTTTTTTTAACCTTTGAATTTGTAAAAAATCTACAGTATTTTTTTCTTGAAGCCGAATGAGTATTTCATCAAGATCTCTGTGTTCTTGTTCAAAATTTTTTAAAATTTCTATTAGTTTGTTTATGTCATCCATGAAAATAAATAAGTAAAAATATAATAATAGTATATAAACGCCCAATGGTAAAAAAAATAGCAATTTTAACAAGTGGCGGAGATTGTGCAGGTTTAAACGCAGTAATTAGAGCAGTTACATTAAGAGCACATAATAAGTACAATTGGGAAGTTTATGGAATTAAGGATGGAACATTAGGCTTGTTGAAAGAACCACTGGACGTTATCAAATTAAATCCTCAAAATTTTGAAGGAAGCTTAATGAGAATGGGTGGAACTTTTTTAGGATCAAATAACAAAGGAAACCCTTTTAAAAAAATTATTAGGAATGGAAAAAAAATTGACTCATCTGATTTAGTTATAGAAGGTTTTAAAAAATTAGGAATAGATGCACTAATAGGTATTGGTGGAGACGGAAGTTTAAAAATCCTACAAAGTATTACAAAAAAGGGAAATATAAATTTTGTAGGCATTCCAAAGACTATAGACAATGATGTAAAGCATAATGAGCTTTCTATAGGATATGATACCGCAGTTGATGTTGCAACAAATGCATTAGATATGCTTCAACCAACAGCTGCTAGTCATAGAAGAGTAATGATCTTAGAAGTAATGGGTAGAGATGCAGGTCATATTGCTTTGAATGCAGGAATAGCTGGAGGAGCTGATGTTATTTTGATTCCTGAGATTCAATATTCTATAAAATCTATTGCAGATCATATTGAGCAACTTAGGTCTAAAGGAAGAAATCATGCATTAATTGTTGTTGCAGAAGCTGTAAAAAAAGAAAATGGTAAAAAAGCTACAGTGAAATATGTCGATGGCGAGGTGCGCCTTGGAGGGATTGGAAATTATCTTGGTGATGAAATCTATAAAATAACAGACTCTGAAACAAGAGTTACAGTTCTAGGACATGTTCAAAGAGGCGCCCAACCAACTCATAGAGATCGTTTAATTGCAAGTGCCTTTGGGGTTTATGCTGTTGATTTAATTGCAAAGAAAAAATTTAACAGAGTAGTTGTATGGAAAGATAGAGGAGTACAAGATTTGATGCTTAGTCAAGTTGCTGGATATTCAAAGACTGTTCAAAAAAATGATCCTTTGATTAAAGTAGCTGAAGGACTTGGAATTTATATTGGTGAGACAAATTAAAAATTTCCTAATTTTCTCCAAATAAAGGAATAAATTTTTAAAGGTAAAAATCTCATAATTTTTACTGAAAAAACAACGACAAAAGGGAAATAGATTTCAAATTTATATTTTCCAGTTAATCCCTTAAATATTTTATCAGCAGCATAACTTGGAGGTTTTAAAAGAGGCATTTTAAATGAATTCAGTTTCGTTGATTCAGTATCTATGAATCCAGGATTGATAACTGAAATATTAATTTTTAACTTTTTGAAATCAAAATACAAACTTTCAACTAAGTTTAATTGCGCTGCTTTTGTCATCCCATATGCACCTGCAGTTGGCATTCCTCTGAAACCTACGGGAGACGAAACTACAGAAATTAAATTATTTCTACCTTTCATATAATTTTTTAAAACATCTATACAGTTTATTGTGCCATTAATATTAACTTCTATGAGTAAATTATAATTTTCTATATCAAATTCTTGAGTTCTATTAGGTGAGTATGCGGCAGCATTTAGTAAAGCAATATCAATTTTTGATATATTTGTTTCAATATGTGCTATAGTATCTTTAACATCATTATATTTACTTACATCGCAAGCTTTGTAGAAAATTTCTTTTTTGCTTGTTTGTTTTTTTAATTTTTCAACGGTTTTTTTTAATTTATCTTCATTTCTAGAAGAAATTATTACTCTCCAATTTTCTTCCAAAAATTTTTGCGCTACTGCAAAACCAATTCCAGAAGATCCACCGGTAATCCAAATAGTTTGCAATTATTGACCCCAATCATTACGAATTATTGTTATAATATTTTTTTTATCATTAGGGTTTTTGAATTCCATTTTCATAAGCTCTTTTTCAAAATACCAAAGAGTATACTCTGGGAATGGTCCTTTGTCTTTTGGATCTTTTGATGCATTGAAAAGATACTTGTTAGTTAATATTTCAATATCATTGATTTTAATTTTTTCATCTTCAAGTTGCTTTACTTCTATAGTTCTTACAATCCCCTTTTGAGTATCAAATACTTCTTTTTCATTTAACATTTCTAGATTCCAATAATTTAATGGTACTATATTTTTATCTAATTTTAATTGTCCATTCATACCACTAGCAATAAAAAAATTGTTTTCATCATTTCCAATTATTTTATATTCTCGATCATCTTCAAAGTCTGTAAATCCATCTATTGATATAAATTCACCATTTGTCCAAGTTTCTTTTGTTTCTTGAAAAAATTTGTATGCTGGAATAAATAGAACCTTAACGTTTATCTTTAAGACTGAATGTATAACGACACTATCTTTATTTTCTATAAATTTTGATATTAAGCTCCCTATATTTTTCTTTTTTCTAATAACATCATAACTTACCTCATTATCTTCTGGTATTGGAAATGGCTGACTAAAAACGCTAAAAGAAAAAAGAGATAAACAAATTATAAAGATATATTTCACGATTTTATTCTTAATGATGATCTCCCTCCATCTATATGAAATATTTGTCCAGTAATCCAACTATTTTTATCACTTAATAGAAAACTTCCTATGTCAGAGAAATCATCACCAGATCCAATTTTAGGTAAAGGATGCATATTTTCAATTGCTTTCTTAATAGTTTCATTATTAAGTAACTTTTGCGTCATTTTTGCGTCAGTTAAACTTGGCGCTATACAATTTACTTTAATTTTTGGAGCAAATTCTGCAGCTAAGCTCAAAGTAAGACCTTCAATGGCACCTTTTGCGGTTGACACTATTGTGTGATTAGTAAAACCTTGTTTTACGGCAATAGTTGAATAAAGAAGAATACTGCCAGTATTTTTAACTAGAGTTTCTTGATTAAGCTTAATTGCATTTATAGCACTAAGTGTATTAATTTTAAAAGAATCAATAAAATCTTCATCTTTAGTCATTTTGAGAGGTTTCAAATTTATAGAACCAACACAAAAAGCAATACCGCATAATCGATCTTTGTATTCTTCTGAAATGCTTTTAACTTTATCAAAATCTAAAACATCACAAACTTTATATTCGCAACCAATTTCCTCAGATAATTGTTTTAATTCTGTCTCATTTCTAGAAACAATTATTGGATCATAGTTATTGCTCTTCAGTTTTTTTGATAATGATTTTCCAATAGAACCCGTACCCCCAAAGACAAATATATTTTTGTTAGACATCTTTAACCTTTCTAATTTTAATTTGATGATAACTAATTAATAAAGTTGATAATAACAAAATTGAATTAGTTTGATGTAAACTTGCGACTGGTAAGTAAACATTACTTAAAAGAGTTATAATACCTAATATTACTTGTAACGTTAGAAAGAATAAAACTAAATATACAAGAGTACTAGATATATTTTTATTATCAAATTTAATAAATTTAAAACAAACAAAAAGGATATAAAAAAAAACAAATATTGATAACCAACGGTGGTTAAAATTTATTGCAACTGTATTTTCAAAAATATTATAAATACCTAAATCATCAATAACGTAATCATCAGGTATAATTTTACCATTCATTAGTGGAAAAGTATTAAAAGATTGTCCAGAGTTTGTTCCTGCCATAAATCCACCTGTTGCAATTGTGATAAATATTAAGATTACAGCAACTAAAATATAAAATTCAATTGTCTTTGGATTAGATAAAAAACTTATATTAGAAGAATACCTGTAATCCATTGCTATCCATAATAGTATAGAGAAAATTATAAGAGCATTTAAAAGATGAAAAGTAAGTCTGTAAGGGCTTACGTAAGGATTTTCAGTCAAACCACTCTTTACCATCCACCATCCAATAACTGCTTGAAACAAACCAAACACAAAGACAATACCAAGCCTTATATAAAGTGATGATTGAATTTGCTTTTTAAAACTAAAATAAATTAATGGTATTAAAAAGACAACTCCTATGGCTCTTGCAAATATTCTATGAAACCACTCCCACCAAAAAATATATTTAAACTCATTTAACGTCATATTTTTGTTAACTATTTTATATTCTGGTGTTTGTTTATACATTTCGAATACAACCAACCAACTTTCTAAACTCAGTGGAGGAATTACACCTAAAATTGGACGCCAGTCAGTCATAGAAAGTCCAGAGTCTGTTAATCTTGTGAGACCTCCTATTACTATAATTAATAAAACCATTGCGGTTATTGTTAATAGCCATATATAAATCGCAGGATTATAATATTTTGAAGTATTAGCGTAATTCATTTAGATTATATATAATCCCTAGAAATAATAAAAAAAGTTGTTATTTTTCACATATGACAGATAAAACTGATGTAGTAATTATAGGTGCAGGTCCGGTAGGCTTATTTGCTGTATTTGAATTAGGTCTTTTAAATATAAAATGTCATTTAGTTGATAATTTAGATAAGGTAGGAGGTCAGTGTGCTGAATTGTATCCAGAAAAACCAATTTATGATATTCCCTCAAGACCTGTTGTAACAGGACAAGAATTAACTGACGAGTTAATTAAGCAGATAAACCCTTTTAAACCTAAATTTCATCTCAACCAACAAGTCGAGAGAATTGCTAAAACAGAATATGGTTGGATTGTAGAAACTAATATTGGAACAAAAGTTGAAGCAAAATGTATAGTAGTGGCAGCAGGGGCAGGAAGTTTTGTGCCGCGAAAACCACCAATTGAGAATATTGAGAATTTCGAAAACAAAAATGTTTTTTACGCAATTCGAGACAAATCAATATTTAAGAATAAAAAAATCTTAATTGCAGGAGGAGGAGACTCTGCTTTGGATTGGACAAATGAACTATCTAAGGATTCCAAAGTAACTCTAATACATAGAAGAAAAGAGTTTAGGGCAGCGCCTGATTCTGTCTCAAAAATGCAAGAATTAGAAACAAAAGGAAAAATTAAATTTTTAAAGGGCCAAATAAAAAAGATTTCTGAAATTCAAGATAGTAGAATAATGCTAGAATACGAAAATGATGATGAAAAATCAAATATTGAAGTAGATTATCTTTTACCATTTTTTGGTTTAAAAATGGAACTAGGTCCAATTGCGGAATGGGGTCTAAATTTACACGAGAACTTAATTAAAGTGGACACTGAAAAATTTCAAACCTCTACACCTTCAATTTTTGCGATAGGTGATATAAATTGGTACCCAGGAAAACTTAAGCTTATTCTATCAGGATTTCACGAGTCTGCCTTAATGGCTCAAGAAGTATTTAAGTATTGCTTTCCTGATAAAAAAAACATTTTTAGATACACAACATCTTCCAAAGAACTTCAAAAAAAACTAGGCGTTTAATGCCAAAGTTAATAATCACAGATAGATCAGGTAAAAAGTCTGAAATTGAATATGATAGTAATTTTACATTAATGGAAACCCTTAGAGATAATGGCTACGATATTGAGGCTTCCTGTGGAGGATGTTGTGCTTGCGCTACCTGTCATGTTTATATCAATGAAAAATGGACAAACAAGCTGAAAAATATGAATGATGATGAAGAATCTATGCTAGATCAAGCTTTTGATGTTAAAAATAATTCCAGATTATCTTGTCAAATTGAGCTTTCTGAAGAGCTTGATGGCCTAGAGATAGAAATTGCACCAGAATAGTATTGACATAAATTTTAATTTGTATACAAACAGTTTGTATAAAAACTATGGCAGACACTTCTCTTAATGAGAATAGATTAGCATTATTAATTTGGCAAACATCAAACTTATGGCAATCTAAAGTAAGACATAAATTAAAAGAGAGTCAAATCACATTAAATGAATATCTTATTCTCGAGACAATTTATTTATTAGGGCAAGAAAACATAAATATTACTCAACAGGATATATGTAAAAATGCATCTATTGATAGATCAGTTGTTAGCTTACGTGTTTCTAATCTAGAAGAAAAGAAGTTAATATCAAAACAACAGCCACAAGATAAAAGATCTGATAGTTTAATTCTAACTGCAGCAGGGAATGATTTAATTAATAATATTATTGATAATATTGTAGATTTAGAAAATGAATTATTTAATAAATTAGGATCTGAAATTTTTAATTTCACAAATTCATTAAAGTTGCTATTGGGTAAAAAAATTAGAATTAGAGCAAAATTAAATGATTGATCAAAAATTAGTACAATCCTTAAAAGCTTGGCCTTTTAAAGAAGCATTACAAATCATTAAAAAAAATGGTGGTTTACAAAACTTTAAAATTCCATCCAAGGGATATGTATTACTAGAAACTGGTTATGGTCCCTCAGGTTTACCTCATATTGGAACTTTTGGTGAAGTTGTAAGAACATCAATGGTAAAAAATGCTTTTAGCTCTATAATTGATTGCCCAGCAAAACTGATCACTTTTTCTGATGATATGGACGGATTAAGAAAAGTTCCTGAAAATGTTCCAAATAAAGAAATGTTAGAAAAATTTATAGGTAAGCCACTTACTTCTATACCAGATCCATTTGGTAAATTTGAAAGTTTTGGACATCATAATAATGCAAAACTTAGAAGTTTTTTAGATGAGTTTAATTTTGATTATGAATTTGTTAGCTCAACAGAGAAATATCAAAGTGGAGACTTTAATGAAACAATATTAAATATATTTGAAAACTATCGAAAAATATTAGATATTATTTTACCTACTTTAAGAGCAGAGAGAAAAGAAACTTATAGTCCATTTCTTCCAATAAGTGAAAATTCAGGTGAGGTACTCCAAGTAAAAATTGAAGAATATAAAATGGATTCAAAAACAATTATTTACAAGGATCCATCTTTAGACAAGTTAGTTGAAACAGAGGTAATTAATGGAAAATGTAAGTTACAATGGAAAGTAGATTGGGCAATGAGATGGATGTCATTTGATGTTGATTATGAAATGTGCGGTAAAGATCTTACAGAAAGTGTTGATTTAGGATCCAAGATTTGTAAAGCATTAAATAAGAAACCACCTACTAATCTAATTTATGAAATGTTTTTAGATGAAAAGGGTGAAAAAATTTCTAAGTCAGTTGGTAATGGTATTAGTGTTGATGAGTGGCTGCGCTATGCTTCTCCTGAAAGTCTTGCACTCTATATGTTCCAAAAACCAAAATCAGCAAAAAAACTTCACTTTGATGTAATTCCTAAAACTGTAGATGATTATCTTTCTTATTATAATGCATACTCAAGTTTAGATAAAAATAAACAGTATGATAATCCAATTTGGCATATTCACTCAGGAAAACCTAAAAAATTTAAATCAGAAATAAATTTCAACACCCTTACTAACCTAGTAAATGTATCTAATTCTAATGATAAAAAAGTAATATGGTCTTTTATTAATAAATATGATGATCAAATTAACGCTGATAATAATCCTGAATTTGATCGCCTTATAGACTTTGCACTAAATTACTATGAAGATTTTATTTTGCCTAAAAAGAAATTTTTAGAGATTGATATTAGTAATAAAGAGGTATTTATTGATATTATTAATGTTTTAGAAAATGATGTTACTGAAAACAGCTCATCTGAAGATATTCAAACATTATTATACGAAGTAGGAAAAAAACACGAATTTGAAAACTTAAAAGATTTTTTTAAACTAGTATACCAAGTAATGCTTGGTCAGGATCAAGGTCCCAGACTAGGATCATTTTTTAAATTATTTGGATTAAGAGAAACTATTGATTATCTAAAAAAATTAATAGATAATTAATTTATTGTACAATAGTTCATTAAAAATATTAAGATTATTACCTCCCGAGATATCTCATACTATTACAATTAATTTTTTAAAATATTTCAAAGTAAGACAAAAAAATATTGAGGATCCTATTCTTGCACAACATCTAATGGGTTTAGATTTTGCAAATCCTATAGGACTCGCTGCTGGTTTTGATAAAAATGCTGAAGTGATGCATTCCATGTTTTCATTTGGTTTTGGATTTCTTGAAGTTGGCACAATCACTCCACAACCTCAAAATGGAAACTCTAAACCTAGAGTATTTAGATTAAGTGAAGATAAAGCCATTATTAATTGTTTAGGATTTAATAATAAGGGTATAAAAAATGTAAAAAAAAATTTAATTAAACATCAAAAATCACACTTAAATAATAAAATTGTAGGAGTTAATATTGGAAAAAATAAAAATTCAATTGAAGCTATTGATGATTATCTAAAATGTTTAGAAGAGTTAGGCGATTTGGCAAGCTATATTACTATAAATATATCTTCACCAAATACTGAAGGATTGAGAGATCTACAATTGAGAGGAAATATAGAAAAATTAATTAAAAAAATTATAGATAAAAGAGATGAAATAAAAAACATTAATACCAAGCCAATATTAATTAAAATTTCACCTGATTTAAATGAAGATCAACTAAGAGATATAGCTTTAATCTCCTTAGCTAACAACATAGATGGATTAATACTTACAAATAGCACTATAAAAAGAGAGAGCAATTTAATTTCTATAAACAAAGGGAAAAAAGGCGGTTTAAGTGGTAAACCTCTTTACAATAACTCAAATATAATTTTGAAAAAAATGTATGATTTAACAAATGGTCAAATACCATTAATAGGAGTGGGCGGTATATCAAGTGGAAGAGACTGTTACGAAAAAATTAAATCTGGTGCTTCTTTAGTTCAGTTATACACGGCTTTGGTTTATTCTGGTCCAAATTTAATCAATAATATGAAAGGTGACTTGATTGACCTAATTAAAACAGATGGATATAAAAATGTATCTGACGTTATTGGAAAATCAGTATAGTAGTGAAAGAAATTAAATCCATTGAAGAAATTATTTATGATTATGAAAATTTTATAATTGATCAATGGGGTGTAATGCATGACGGAACATTTGGATATGATCATGCTTTTGATTCTATTAATATTCTCAATAGTAATAATAAAAATTTGTTTATAATTTCAAATTCATCAAAAAGATCAAAATCATCTATTGATAGATTGCCAGAACTTGGTTTTAAAAAAAAATCTTTTATAAATACAGTGACAAGTGGAGAAATGATTTGGCAATTACTTAAAAAAAAATTTTTAGGTGATAAAAATAAAAAAAATTGTTTTCATATTTATGATGAGGAAAAAGAGGATGGTCTAGATTTTAGAGATGGTTTAAATTTTAATTTTGTAGAAAAAGTAGAAGAAGCAGATTTAATTTTAGCTTGTACTCCTTTTATAAATTTACAGCCAATAGACTACATTCCACTTCTAGAAGTAGCTTATAAAAAAGAAATAACAATGTATTGTGCAAACCCTGACTTTGAAACTGTTGAAAGTAACAGCAACAATAATGTCTTTTGTATGGGTGCTATTGGTGAAATATATAAAAAAATGGGTGGAAATGTTATTATAAAAGGGAAGCCTGATGTAAGCATATACGCTGAAACCACTAATAAAATTAATTTAGATAAAAAAAGAACATTAGCTATTGGAGACTCATTATTTCATGATATTCAAGGAGCTAATAATTTTGAAATAGATAGTGTTTTAGTAAAATCTGGTATTCATAAAGATTTAAATAAAATAAATAATTTAATTAAAAATCATCAGATAAACCCGACTTATATCATAGATAAATTTAGTATTTAGAATACTTGACAAAGTAATATTTATATTTACATGCAACTTCACTATGTCAATGCGATGTGAATTAACTGGAAAATCCTTTCAAACTGGTAATAACGTTAGTCATGCTAAAAATAGAACAAAAAGACGTTTTAAACCAAATCTTCAGAATATAACATTTGTTAGTGAAGTTTTAGGTCAAAAATTCCAATTGAAAGTTGCAGTTAGCACAATTCGAACAGTTGAAAAAAAAGGTGGTTTAGATGAATTTCTAATAAATACACCTAATTCTAAATTACCGTTAAAAGCTAAAAAATTAAAAAAAACTATTCTATCAAAATCTAATTAAATTTTTGTAATGGGATTTTTCTTTGAATTAACAACAATACTTAATTCTCTTAGCACTGAACTAATGTGGTTCATAATGCTACTTTTTTGTTTTTTTTCTATTCTTATTTTTTTAAGGATATTTGGATATATAGGAATTTTTATCTATTCTGCACTAGCTGTAATTGCAGGAAATATTCAAGTTTTAAAAACAGTAGACTTTTTTTATTCACCCGAACCGGTAGCATTAGGAACTATTCTTTTTGCATCAACATTTTTATGTACTGATATTTTATCTGAATATTATGGAAAGGAAAAAGCTAGAATTAATATTTTAATCGGTTTCAGTGCTTTCTTATTTATGACTTTGCTAATGGTAATTACTATTGGTTTTCAACCATCAGATGCAGATTGGGTACAAGAGAGTTTATCAAATGTATTTACTCCCATGACAAGATTTTTCTTTGCTAGCATGATAGCATATTTAATAAGCCAATATTTTGATGTTTGGTTCTTTAACTATTTGAAACAAACTTTATCAGGTAAGTCTCTCTGGTTAAGAAACAATTTATCTACAATTATCTCCTCTTTGGTTGATAATACTGTCTTTAGTATATTTGCTTGGATCTTATTAAATCCTGAACCAGTAAGTGTGTATAATGTCATAATGATTTATATTTTAGGCACTTATCTTCTTAGAATATTTATAGCCCTACTTGACACTCCTTTTATTTATATAGCTAAGTTTTTTGTCCCAAAAACTAATGACTAACTTTTCTTGGAAAGTTAAAAAAATAAATAAAAATAATAAAGCAAGAACAGGAAAAATTTCTACACCACACGGTGATATTGAAACTCCAGCATTTATTTTCTGTGCAACAAAAGCTGCACTAAAATCTTTTTCTACTCATGAAGCAAAAAAAAATAATACACAAATTATACTATCCAATACATACCATTTAATGCTTCAACCAGGTAGCGAACTAATAGCTCAACATGGCGGTCTGCATAAATTTACGGGTTGGGATGGGCCTATGTTAACAGATAGTGGTGGATTTCAAATTTTTTCTCTGGGACATGGCTCAGTTGCAGATGAGATAAAAGGGCGAAAAACTAATTCAAAAAATAAAAAAACTTTAATAAATTTGAATGAAGAGGGCGCGTTATTCAAGTCCTATATAGATGGTTCTACTCACATGTTATCTCCTGAAAAATCAATAGAGGTTCAAAGAAATCTTGGCGCAGACTTCATCTTAGTTTTTGATGAATGCACTCCTTATAATGTAGATAAAATGTACACATCTGATTCTATGTTGAGAAGTCATAGATGGTCTTTAAGATCAATCAATGCGTTTAACTCTAAACTTAATTATAGTCCTAAAAATGGCTCAGCAGGTAGACAAGAAATGTATGGGATCATTCAAGGTGGGATTTACAAAGATTTAAGAGAAGAAAGCATTGAATTTAACACAGAAAAAATCAATACTTTTGGAATTGCTATTGGTGGTAGTTTAGGATCAAATAAAGATGAAATGAAAGATATAGTTCATTTTACTTCTTCTAAATTAGATAATTCTCGTCCAGTACATTTGCTAGGTATTGGCGATCCAAGGGATATATGGGATTTTGTTGCAGATGGAATCGATACATTTGATTGCGTAAGCCCAACTAGAATTGCTAGACATGGATCAGCTTTAGTAAAAGGTAAACAGGGAAAAATAAACTTAAAAAATGTTAAATATAAAAATAATTTAAACCCAATTGATAATGAGTGTAATTGCTATACTTGTAAGAATTTTACACTGGCATATTTATATCATCTTTTTTCTGCACAAGAATTACTAGGATTACAACTGCTAACTAATCATAATATATATTTTATGAATAATCTTATGAAAGAAGTTAGAAGCTCAATTGATAATAATGATTTTGAAAATGCAAAAAAGAAATGGTTCAGTTCTTAATTATCTAAATGAAAAGTAGTAGATAACTGATTTAATAATACTTCTCCTAACTGATCGACATCCATTATTGTTACAGCCTTACTATAGTATCTTGAAACATCATGTCCAATTCCTATAGCAATTAATTCAATTTCATCTTTTTTTTCAATTTCACCAATTATATCTCTCAAATTTTTTTCTAAATAATTACCTGGATTTACAGAAAGTGTTGAGTCATCAACTGGAGCACCATCACTTATAACAATAAGAATTTTTCTTTTTTCCTTACGAAAAGATAATCTATTATAAGCCCATGATAAAGCTTCTCCATCGACATTTTCCTTCAAAATTCCCTCTTTTAATAATAAGCCCAAATTTTTCTTTGATCTCCTCCATGGTGAGTCTGCAGATTTATAGATAATATGTCTTAGATCATTTAACCTGCCTGGATTAGAAGGCTTTCCATTTTTGATCCATTTTTCTCTAGAGTTACCTCCCTTCCAAGCTTTGGTTGTAAACCCTAATATTTCAGATTTAATTAAGCATCTTTCCAATGTTTTTGCTAAAATATCTGAACAAAGGGCTGCAACTGTGATTGGTCTCCCTCTCATTGAGCCAGAATTATCAATTAGAAGACTCACAATAGTATCTTTAAATTCAACTTCCTTTTCTATTTTGTAGCTTAATTTATTATTTGGATTAGCTATAATTTTAGCTAATCTTGAAGTATCAAGAAAACCCTCTTCCATATTAAAATCCCAATGACGATTTTGCTGAGCTAAAAGTTTTCTTTGCAGTCTATTGGCAATTTTAACAATTAGTGGTTGAAAAGAAAATACTTGTTGATCAAGATTTCGTCTAAGTTTCTCTAATTCTTTGATATCACAAAGTTCTTCAGCATTAATAATTTCATCAAAATTATAATCATAAACTTTATAATTCTCTAAATTTTCTAAAATTTTTCTATCTGATAAATAATCTAGTTCAGTATCCCCACTCTCTTCTCCCATATCATCATTTTCTTCTA
This sequence comes from uncultured Alphaproteobacteria bacterium, assembly GCA_902538155.1. Taxonomy (GTDB): domain Bacteria; phylum Pseudomonadota; class Alphaproteobacteria; order HIMB59; genus CACPNW01. The sequence continues at coordinate 2,947 of CACBDX010000002.1, read as the reverse complement.
ATGAAACTGACTGCTCAACAGTTGTTTCACTTGTTTGCATTTCAATATTTGACTCAGTTTGTTCATCATTTTTTTGTTCATCATTATTTTCATTTTCATTATCTTGATCTTCATCTTCATCGTTTTGATTAATATCTTTGTTCTGAGTATTGTTTACATTGTTATTAAGTAATCCGAGTTCATCTAGTTTTTCAACTATTGTAGATGTATATTTTTCCTGATCATTTAGACATTTCTTTAAATCTGCAAAAAAGTTTGAATAATCTTTTTTTAATTTTTCTTTTACAATATTTTTAAAACTACTATTATTTTCACCTAAATCCACGCCAACAATTTCTTCAAATGCTACGTTTTTAAATGCTTTAATTAATAAATTTTGATCTTTATTGGTATTTCCAATTTTAAGATCTCTAATATACCTATTTTTTAGATTTTTTTGTATTCCCTTGAATTCATTACTACCAATAGCTTCTACTCGTGCCTGCTCTAAAACGTTAATTATTTCGTTTGATAACTCGTCTTGATTTAAGAAGTTTTGATGTATGTCTTTTGAATGAAATCTGAATTCAAGAGCAAAAGAGTCAGCTTCAGCTCTTAGATATTCTAAATTATTTTTAAAATTTTCGATTTTTGGTTCAGTTAAATTTATTGTGTTACCATTTATCGAAGGATTTTCTTTAACAAAATTAATCTCTATATCTTCCTTTTTTCCTATAGATTTTATTGTTGCACTTAATGACTTTTTAAAATCTTCAATAATTTCACTATTCTTTGACATTAACTACTTTGGCATCAGTAATATCAATTCCAAATGATCTTTGAAAATATTCTTGTAAGATAGATCTTTCCATTTCATCACATCTATTTAAAAAAGATAGTTTAAAAGAATATTCAATATCATTAAATAGAAGATAGTTCTCTGCCCAAGTCAATACAGTTCTTGGGCTCATAACAGTTGAAATATCACCGTTAATAAATCCAGATCTCGAAAGATCTGCAGTAGCTACCATGCATTTAACAATGTCTTTGTGATCCTTATTGTTAAGTTTTTTTATTTTACTTAAAATAATTTTTATCTCTTGATCATTACTTAGATAATTTAATGTTGATACAATATTCCACCTGTCCATTTGACCTTGGTTTATTTGTTGAGTTCCATGATACAAACCTGAAGTATCACCAAGACCAACTGTATTAGCTGTAGCAAATAATCTAAAGTATTTGTGTGGTTTAATAACTCTTGATTGATCAAGTAGAGTTAATTTACCTTCAGATTCTAAAATTCGCTGGATAACAAACATTACATCTGGTCTGCCTGCATCATACTCGTCAAAGACTAAAGCTACTGGATTTTTGTAAGACCAAGGCAGTATACCATCTTGAAACTCTGTTACTTGTTTATTATCTTTAAGTACAATTGCATCTTTGCCAATCAAATCTATTCTACTAATATGACTATCTAGGTTAATTCTGATGCATGGCCAATTAAGTCTAGCAGCTACTTGTTCGATATGAGTTGATTTACCTGTACCATGATAACCTTGTATAAGTACCCGTCTATTCGAAGAGAAACCAGCAAGTATTGAAAGAGTTGTCGCTGGGTCAAAAATATATGTTTCATCGATATCTGGAACATGCTCAGTCTTTTCTTTAAATTTATAAATATCAAACTCACAGGAAACCCCAAATAATTCTTTGGAGTCAATTTTGATACTTGGAGATATTTCTATATTTTTATCATTCATTTTTAAATTTTTTTAAAAGTATTTTGTATGAATTATTTATTTCCTTAAACTTCTCTTCTGTTTTTTTATCGTTACCATTTACATCAGGGTGAAATATTTTCACTAGTTTTTTGTATGTTTTTTTAATTTTATCCAAGGTTAATGGCAGATCTAGATTTAATAATGATAGAGCTTTGTTTTCTTCTTTTGTAAGATTTTCATCAACCAGCTTATTTTTGAAGTAATTTTTCTCTCTTGCATTTGGATTTAAATCGCTCATTTCTTCATTAAAAAAATTGTTAATTTGATCCATTACTTTGTGATAATTTCCCTTTAATGGCCATGATGGCCTGTTCCAAATGATATCTTCTCTCATAGAGTTCTCAATTTCGTTAACTGATAAACCTTTATAAAAATCCCATGATTTGTTGTATTCCTTAATATGTTCCATACAAAAATAATAATATTGATTTAACAATACTCTTGATTTTGGTGCTTTATATTTACCTTCACTATTACAATCTTTGTTATCACATTTTCTAAAAAATGTTTTTTCCCAAGAAAGAGTGTTTTTATTAATATCTATTTTATGTTTACCCACAGTTATTATATAGTTTAAAAATAATGAATCGTAAGCAAAGAATTAATAAAATTTTATCAAATAAATTTAATAATTTTTTATTAGAAATTATTGACAATTCAAAATTGCATAAAGGGCATAATAATTTTACTGGTAGTGGTGAAACTCATATTAAGATAATCCTGATTAAAAAAGATAATTCCATATTTAATAGATTAGATATTCATAGGATTATAAACAGTTTACTTGAGGAAGAATTTAAAAGTGGTTTACACTCTTTAGAAATTAAAATTAATTAATTTTTGAAATTTCTACCTTAGATATTTGTTTCTTTGAATGTGATAAAATCTTATAAGTAAAAAAATTATCCTTAAATAATTCTCCGTATGAGGGTATTTTTTTTGACATATCTAAAATATATCCAGCTATTGTTGATGACTCAATTTCTGGCGGATCTAAATCAAAACTTTTATACAAATCTCTAATATTTTTTTCACCATTAATTATCATCTTACCATAGTTATTTAATTTAAAATCATTTTCTGGCACATCAATTTCATCTACAATTTCTCCAACTATTTCTTCAATTATATCCTCTAAGGTTATCAATCCAAGTAATTCACCAAATTCATCAACAACGAAT
>CACBDX010000001.1 GCA_902538155.1 uncultured Alphaproteobacteria bacterium | reverse complement strand
GAAGATTGATAAAAATACAATAAATAAAATTGCTCGTCTATCTAGAATAAAGTTAGATGATAAAGAATCTGAAGATTATATTAAGGATCTTAATTCCATTTTAGACTGGGTAGAGCAGTTAAATGAAGTAAATACTGAAAATGTAGAACCGTTAAGTAACATATCATCATCAATTTTACCTAAAAGAGAAGATGTATCTAATGATACTAATTCTAGCGAGGAAATTCTTGAAAATGCTCCTGATAAACTCGAAGGTTTTTTTGCAGTACCAAAGGTGGTAGAATAATGTCTAAATCATCTTTGAAACAAACTTTAAAAGATCTCGATACAAAAAAAATATCAATAAAAGAATTAAATCAGGATTATTTAAAAAGAATTAAGGAAAAAGATAACTTAAATGTATTTATTCATTTTAGTGAAGAGAATGTTTTAAAGCAGATAGATAACTTAGAGAAAGATAATTCAGAAAAAAAATTAAAAGGTATTCCGATTGCAATCAAGGATCTATTTTGTACTAAAAGTATGCCTACAACCGCAGCTTCAAAGATTTTAGAAAATTTTAATCCAACTTATGAATCATTTGTTACTCAAAAATTATTAGATGAAGGATCTATTTTTGTTGGTAAAACAAATCTTGACGAGTTTGCAATGGGCTCAGCAACTAATACAAGTTTTTTTGGTAATACAATTAATCCTTTATCAAAAGAGAATGTGCCTTTAGCTCCTGGCGGATCTTCTGGTGGTTCCGCAGCCGCAGTTGCTGCAGATTTATGTTTAGGAGCAACTGGAACAGATACAGGTGGATCAATAAGACAGCCAGCTAGCTTTTGTGGTGTTGTTGGTATCAAACCAACATATGGTTTATGTTCACGATGGGGTATAGCTGCATTTGCATCTAGTTTGGATCAAGCTGGAATTTTTTCTCATAATGTTGAAGATGCATCAATATTATTACAATCAATCGCTGGGTTTGATCAAAGAGATAGTACAAGTGCTAAAGTAGATATTCCAAATTATTTTGAAAATTTAGATGATGATCTAAATGGGAAAACTGTTGGTATACCAAAAGAGTATTCTATTGATGGTACACCAATGGAAATAAGTCAGATATGGGAAGATGCTATTAAAGTATTAGATAAAAAAGGTGTTAAAATTAAAAATATTTCACTTCCTCATACTAAATATGCACTTCCTACTTATTATATAATCGCTCCTGCTGAAGCTTCCTCAAATTTAGCTCGTTATGATGGAGTAAAATATGGTTTTAGATCGGAAGAAATTAATTCTCTTGATGAAATGTATGAAAATACAAGAGCTCAAGGTTTTGGAAGAGAAGTAAAAAGAAGAATTTTAATAGGAACGTACGTATTATCTGCAGGCTATTATGATGCATATTATCTTAAGGCACAAAAAGTAAGAAAATTAATTGCTGATGATTTTATTAAAGCTTTTAAAGAATGCGATTTTATAGTTACTCCTACTGCACCAAGTGCTGCATTTCCGTTAAATGAAAAACAAAATGATCCTATCAAAATGTATTTAAATGATGTTTTTACGGTTCCTGCTTCTTTAGCTGGCCTACCAGGTATCTCCATTCCCTTTGGGAAAGATAAAAATAATTTACCACTAGGTATTCAAATATTAGGAAAACACTTTGATGAACAACAAGTTTTTAATGCCGCTGTATCTCTAGAAAGATCATATGAATAATTTAATAAAAGGTGAAAAGCATGATTGGGAGATGGTAATCGGTCTTGAAATACATGCTCAAGTAAAATCAAATTCTAAATTATTTTCTTCATCATCAACAAAATTTGGCTCATCACCAAATAGTCAAGTGTCTTTAGTCGATGCTGCTATGCCAGGAATGTTGCCAGTTATTAATAAGTATTGCGTTGAACAGGCGATAAAAACTGGAGTCGGTTTAAAGGCTAAAATTAATAATTATTCTGTCTTTGATAGAAAAAATTACTTTTATGCTGATCTTCCACAAGGATATCAAATTAGTCAGTACAAATATCCAATTGTAGGAGAAGGAAAAGTCACAATTGATTTTAAAGATGGAACATCGAAAGATATTAGAATTGTAAGATTACATTTAGAACAAGATGCTGGTAAAAGTTTACACGATCAAAATCCTTCAAAAACATATGTAGATCTTAATAGATCTGGTGTTGCTTTAATGGAAATTGTTAGTGAGCCTGACATTAGAACGCCTGATGAAGCTGGAATGTATATATCAAAAATTCGATCAATTTTAATGTATTTAGATACATGTGATGGAAATATGCAAGAGGGCTCATTGAGAGCTGATGTAAATATTTCAGTAAGAAAACCTGGCGATGAATATGGAACTCGTTGTGAAATTAAAAACTTAAACTCTATAAAGTTTATAAAGCAGGCTATTAATTATGAAGCAAAAAGACAAATAGAAATATTGGAGTCTGGCGGTTCTATTGAACAAAACACAATGCTCTTTAATACATCTACTGGCAAAACTAGTCCAATGAGAAATAAAGAAGAAGCTCATGACTATAGATACTTTCCTGATCCAGATTTATTACCACTAGAAATTTCTAATGAAGAAATAGGAAAAATTAAATCATCAATACCAGAGCTTCCAGATGAGCTTAAGAATAAATTTATTGAGACTTATAAATTGTCTAATTATGATGCCTCAGTATTAACTGCAGAGAAACAAACATCTGATTATTTTAATGAAACAATTAATTCAGATCCAGAATTAAAAAATCATGCAAAAATAGTTGTAAATTGGATTACGTCTGAATTGTTTTCATTATTAAACAAAAATAATCAAGATTTAAATAACTCTCCAGTATCACCTGAAAACTTAGGACAACTTATAAAGTTAATTTCTACAAATGAAATTTCTGGCAAAATTGCAAAAGATGTATTGGAAGACATGTTTTCTTCAGGAAAAACAGCTAGACAAATCGTAGATGAAAAGGGTTTGCAACAAGTTACAGATCAGGGTGAAATAGCAAAAGTTATTGATGAGGTCATTGCAGAAAATCCAAAAATGGTCGAACAGTATCTAGCAGGTAAAGATAAGTTATTAGGTTTCTTTGTTGGCCAAGCTATGAAAGCAACTAAAGGAAAAGCTAATCCAAAAATGTTAAATGATATTTTAAAACAAAAATTAAATAAAAAAAATTAAACGTAAAGAATAGCATCTATAAGCAACAATTATAAATGTTAAAACTATCCAAATAATACTTCCTTTGTAATTTTCTGCTGCTCTCCAAATTCCAATAGAAATAAATATTGTCCAAATAAAAATAAAAATTTTTGAGATTAGCGCAAGATTAGTAAAATCTAAAAATGGTATTTGCGAAACAGAGCTATCTGTATTAAAAAAATAAATTTCAAGATTAAATATAACAAGTAAAACAATACCATTTAGTAGTTCACCAACTAACCAATAGGATTTCCAGAGTTTTATTTTTCCTTCAAAAAAATCTTTTATTATATTTGTATTAGTCATTTTTATTTATCTTTAATATTATAATTATTCATAAAATTTTTAATAGCAATTCAACACTCTTAAATCATTTATTGGATGTTTTTAATGTATAAGAAGTCCACAAAGAATGCCATTTAGCATAATTATCTTTTTTCTTGTTACTGCCTTCAATTATAACAACACTTTCAATTAGATATTTTGTGTTTTCTTTAAATAAGTAATCAAAATACCCACCCTTGTTTGTTCTGACATATTCTTTTCTAAAATAACCATTATTTAAACTCATAATAGAAACCTTATGATCAGCTAGTATTTTATTTTTATATTCTAATAGAATTCTTTTACTTTCATTTAAATTTTTAAGAGGATTGTCTAAAAAAATTAATTCAAATTCCATATTTGTATCGATATCTTTACCATCAAAATTTTCCACGCTAATTAATGACTTTGCATATCTTTTATAACTTTCAAAAAAATTTTCTGGGTAGTTATTTTCTCTATGTTTTTGAGCTAAATTTGGATATCCTTTCTCTCTTGTAAAAATTTCAAATTTTACTAATTTTTCATACTCAACATATTTAATAACTGATTCAACTTGTATTACATTTAATCCTCTGAACGCTTTTTTAATATTAAGAGCGGGAATATCACCCAATCTACCTTTAATTTTTATTTTATTATCTTCAGCATGCAGGAATGCAATTTTAAAATATTCTTTTGTAAATGGTATTGGTGATCCTTCAAAATTTTCTCCTATAAAGATATTCGCGACAGCTTTTTCATTATTTGATAAGTGATAACTTTTTGGATCAATCCAAAATTCATGACATAAAGAGATTTTTGTTATTGAAGTTAAGATAATAATAAATATTAATCTTTTTAAAGTAAATTTCATCATGTTCTCTTATATAAAAATTATAAAGTTATATCTATTTTTAATTCTAGTATGTTTTTTAAATTTATTTTCAACATCTTCTATTAGTCATGAAATCAAGCCATCTATTGCAGATTTTACATATGATGAAAGCTATTTGAATTTTAAAATAAGATTAAACGCTGAATTAATATTATCTAATATTGATGCATCTACTGTTTCTAATACAGACTCTTCATCACTAAGTGAAATTTATGATAAATTTAGAATTTTAAGCAAAAAAGACCTTGAAACAATGTTTCAAAATTCTTGGAGTGAAATAAGTTCTAATATTGATATTAAAATTAATAATGAAACAAAGAAAATAAATTTAATTAAAACTGAAGTTGAAGATATTAAAAATTTTGAAATAAGTAGAGATACACATGTTTATTTTAGAGTTTTATTAGATAAAAATTCTGAACAATTTACATTTAGGTGGGTCAAAAACTACGGCTCAATTATTTTAAGAGAGAATAACAATAACAAAGTAGAAGACGAATTAGTAACAGAATATTTGCAATCAGGAATTGAATCAAGTCAATTTTCATTTAAGGAAAATAATTTTAGTAAAACATTTAATAGCTTTGCAAAATTTTTTGTATTAGGAATTCAACATATAATTCCAAAAGGATTAGATCATATTTTGTTCATATTTGGACTTTTTTTATTTTCATCATCTTTAAAAAAATTAATTTCTCAAATAACTATCTTTACTATTGCTCATTCAATTACTCTTATATTTGTTTCTTTATCTTTAATGAGAATCAATCCTCAAATTGTTGAACCTATCATTGCACTTTCTATAGTTTATATCGGATTAGAAAATATTTTTAAAAAATATATAAAGGAATATTTAAGATATGTTGTAATCTTATTTTTTGGATTACTTCATGGTTTAGGATTTGCATTAGTTTTGAGTGATATAGGTTATAAGAGCACTGATTTATTATTAAATCTCATCTCGTTTAATCTTGGTATTGAAGTTGCTCAAATATCTATAGTATTGGCTTTATATCTATTAATTGCTTTAAACTTTGCAAAAAATAAAAATTATAGAATTTTTTTTCAAGTTCCATCTTCTATATTAATATCGAGTGTTGGGTTATATTGGTTTTTTGAAAGAATTAATTTAATTTAATAAAATTTTTAGGCACGCTATGAGCACAATGAATTTATAACTCAAGCTAAGAAATGCTTTTTTGATAATTCCTTCTTTGTTAACAATATTTTAAATATTAATTAAATAATGTTGAGATTCCTGTCTATTTTCGTTATTACATCAATTAATCAATATGAAACAATTACAGGAGAGATGGGTGAGTGGCTTAAACCACAGGTTTGCTAAACCTGCGAAGGGAGTAATTCCTTCCGAGGGTTCGAATCCCTCTCTCTCCGCCATTTAAAAATGTTTAAAGGAAGTATACCTGCAGTTATTACGCCATTCATTGATTATGAAGTTGATTATGACTCTCTGGCTAAAATCTTAAATTTTTTAATTGATAATGGATCACATGGACTCGTTCCATGTGGAACAACTGGTGAATCACCGACTTTATCTCATGAAGAACATAAAAAAATAATTGAAGAAACAATTAGAATTGCTGATAAAAGAGTTCCTGTTATAGCTGGTACTGGCTCAAATAATACATTAGAGGCTGTGGAATATACAGCACATGCTGAAAAGTCTGGTGCTGATGCAGCTCTAATTGTTACACCTTATTATAATAAACCAACTCAATCCGGTTTATATGAGCACTTTAAAACAATTTCAGATAAAACTAATATTCCAATAATTATTTACAATATTCCTGGTAGATCAATTGTTGATATGACAATTGAAACAATGATTGAGTTGTCAAAAATTAAAAAAATTATAGGCGTTAAAGATGCAACTAACGATTTGTTTAGACCATTAATTACAAGAAAAAAAATGCAAAATGATTTTTGTTATCTTTCTGGTGAAGATGGAACGGCATTAGCATATCTTGCTCAAGGAGGACATGGCTGTATATCAGTTACTGCAAATGTAGCACCAAAATTATGCTCTGAATTACATTCTGCTTGGCAAGATGGTAATATTTCAAAGGCTCAAGAAATTAATTTAAAATTATCGTCATTACACAATGCTTTATTTGTAGAGTCTAGTCCTGGACCAGTAAAATATGCGGCATCTTTATTAGGTCTATGTAACAAAAAGACAAGACTTCCACTTTCTGAAATTAAAGATGATACAAAAATATTACTAAAAAATTGTCTTGAAGAATTACAGCTTTTATAAATGAAAATAATTGCTGCTAACAACAGAGCAAATTATAATTTTTCAGTATCAAACAAAATAGAAGCAGGTATAGTATTAACTGGATCTGAGGTAAAATCTCTGCGAATAAATACAGGATCTATTCGCGGTTCATATATTATTGAGCAAAAAGGTGAGTTATGGCTTTCGAATTCTTTTATCAAGAAATATCAGAACTCCAACGATAAAAACTATGACCCAAGTAGGAATAGAAAGTTATTAGTAACTAAAAAAGAATTTAACAAAATATCAGGTTCAATTAAACAAGGCGGCTTTACAATAATTCCGCTGTCTTTATATTTCACAGAAAAAGGTCTTGCAAAGTTATCTTGTGGAATTGCGAAGGGTAAGAAAAAAATAGATAAAAGAGAGTCAATAAAACAAAGGGATTGGAACATTAAAAAGCAAAGATTGCTTAAAAATAATTAGCTATTTACTTTTAATAATTGATCACTATAAGTCCAAATATGGCAAGAATAACTGTTGAAGATTGTATTGATAAATTCCCAAGTAGATTTGAATTAGTTTTAGTTGCTTCTAATAGAGCAAGAAAATTATATACGGGAGAAAGTCCCACTGTAGAAATTGATAACGATAAAAATACCGTAATTGCACTAAGAGAGATTGCTGAAGAAACTATAACAAAAGAGCAATTAAAAAATGATTTAATTAAAGAATATCAAACTAATACCTTTAGTGAAGATGAAGATCTAAATGAAATAGAAGATAATTCTAATGAGGATCAAACTGATACAAATCAGATCGCCTCCAAAATTTCGAGTGAGGATGATATAATTGAAGATGAATCTATAGAAGAAACACCTAATGAGACTTCACAGGATAATTTAGAAAGCTCATCAGATGAAGAAAAAGATCAAGGTTAAAAATAAAGTTAAATTAAAATTTAAGTAAATAATTTAAATATTATTTATGCCACAAGAAATTCACAAAGAATTAGAATCAATCACCTCGTATCTATCAAAACAAGAAAAATATAAAGTAATAGATGCTTTAAGATTAAGTCAGGAAGCACATAGCAATCAACTTAGAAAATCAGGAGATCCTTTTATTACTCATCCATTAGAAGTTGCAAAAATTTTGACATCAATAAAATTAGATGCAGATTCTATTATTGCTGGCCTACTTCATGATACATTAGAGGATACAAATTTAGATATAGAAGAAATTAATAAAAAATTTGGAAATGAAATAGTAGAACTTGTAGAAGGACTTACAAAAATAAATAAATATTCATTAAAAGTAAAAAATCAAAAATTTGGAGAAAATTATAAAAAGTTAATATTAGCTACCACAAAAGACCTTAGAGTAATTTTAGTTAAGTTGGCTGATAGATTGCATAATATGAGAACTATTCAATTTATTAAAGATGAAAATAAAAAAACCAAAATTGCCCTAGAAACATTAGAAGTTTTTTCACCTTTAGCTCAAAGATTGGGCATGAAAGAATGGCAAGATGAATTAGAAGATATATCATTTGAAATAATAAATCCTGATGCTAAAAAAACAATTATTGAAAAATTGGAATATTTAAAATCAAAGGATGATAATATTGTTGATGAAATTAGATATGAGTTAAAAAATATTTTTTTTCAGGAAGATTTATTTTGTAAAGTAGAAGGTAGAATTAAATCACCATATTCAATATGGAATAAGATTAAAAATAAAAATATTTCTTTCGAGCAACTTTCAGACATTATGGCATTTAGGATTATTACTAATTCAACTAGAGAATGTTATAGATGCTTAGGTATAATCCATAGGCAATATCCCTATATTCAAGGAAGATTTAAAGATTTTATTTCTGCTCCAAAATCAAATGGCTATAGGGCACTGCATACTTCAGTAATGGGGCCAAAAAATAAAAAAATTGAAATTCAGTTTCGCTCAAACATAATGGATCAAATTGCTGATTTTGGTGTTGCTTCTCATTGGAAATATAAAGATCCAAAAAAGATTAAAGAAAAAGACGCAAAAGAATATAAGTGGGTATATGATTTAGTGGATTCAATGAATTCCTCTGTTACTCAAGATGAATTAATTCAAAACTCAAAATTGAAAGTCTTTCAGAATGATATTTTTGTTTTTACTCCAAAAGGAGATCTTATAGAATTGCCTAAAAATGCAACTCCTGTAGATTTTGCATACGCAATTCATAGCCAGATAGGTGATAAATGTGTAGCAGCTAAAATAAATGATAAGTTACAGCCATTAAAAACTATTTTAAATAATGGTGATCAAATAGAAATTATTACTTCAGAGTCTTCACAACCTTCTCCTCTATGGAGGAGATTTGCGGTTACAACAAAAGTTAAATCACAACTTAGAAGATTTTTCAAAAATAAGAAGAGAGAAGAACATATAATTTTTGGTAGAGAAATATTAATTAACTATTTTCAAAAAGAAAATTATGATTTTAACAATAATATTCAACAAAAAATTCTTGAGGATTCTAATTATAAATCAATAGACGATGTATACGCATCAATAGGATCAGGAGAAATTACAGCACTTTCTGTAATTAAAAAAATTTATCCTGAATATAACTACATACCAGTTTCTAAATTTAATGAAAACACTCAAAATCCTATAAAATTAAAAGGACTAACTGCTGGAATGTCATATCATTTGGCTGGCTGTTGTTCTCCTTTAAAAGGAGATAGTATTGTTGGTATAGTAACTGCTGGAATTGGTGTTGCCGTTCATACACTTGATTGTGACACACTTACATCCTATCAAGATACTCCAGATAGATGGCTAAATATTTCTTGGGATAATCAAAGTAATTTAGAAATAATATCAAACGCAAGAATTGTTGTTGTATTATTTAATAAACCGGGAAGTCTTGGAAAAGTCACAACAGTTATTGCAAAGAACAATGGTAATATTTCAAATATCCTTTTTTCAGTAAGGAAGTCTGATTTTTTTGAGATTATAATAGACATTGAGGTTAGAGACGCTAATCATTTACAAAATATAATTGCAGCATTAAGAATGGAAAAAGAAGTATCCTCCTTAGAGAGATTAAAAGGTTAAATATGATTATTGGCAATGGAATAGATATTATTGATATTAATAGAATAAGAAAAGTAATAGATAAATATGGCAATAGATTTAAAAAAAGATGTTTTAGTATTTCTGAGATAGAAAGATCAGAAAAACGATTAAATTCAGTAGAATCTTATGCAAAAAGATATGCTGCTAAAGAGGCTTGCGCTAAAGCTTTAGGCACAGGTCTTGCTAGGGGTGTATTTTGGAAAGATATTGAAGTTGTAAATAACCAATATGGTAAACCATTTATAAAACTTCATGGTAAGGCAAGGATAATTTTTAAAAATATGAATAAAACTTCAAATTCACAAATTGAAGTATCACTTTCTGATGAAAAAAAATACGCAATAGCAAATGTGACAATTTATGACTAAATCAAAAAAAAATAGTTTTTTTGGTAATTTGAAATCTATACTTTTAGCAATCTTTATAGCTTTAGTAATTAGATCATTTATATTTGAGCCATTCAATATACCTTCAGGATCAATGAAACCAAATCTTCTTGTGGGTGATTTTATTTTTGTTTCAAAATATTCATATGGCTTTTCTAAACATTCCCTTCCATTTTCAATACCTTTAATACCTGGAAAAATATTTTCAAATATACCTGAAAGAGGTGACGTAGTAGTATTTAAAACCCCTCAAAATAATAGGACTGATTATATAAAAAGAGTTATTGGTCTGCCTGGTGATAAAATAGAAATTAAAAATGGTATTATTTTTATTAATGGATCAGAAATCTTAAGAAAAAAATTAAATGATTTTATAGATACAGATAATAAAACAAGTAATAAAAGAGTTAGAATGTATAATGAATATTTTTTTAATAAAGAGATTAATATTCTTGATATAACAGACAATGGTATTGTGGATAATACTCAGCTGTTTAATGTCCCAGAAAATCATTTCTTTGTAATGGGTGATAACAGAGATAATTCACAAGATAGTAGATTTATAAGTACAGTTGGATTCATTCCTTATGAAAATTTAGTTGGTAAAGCCCAGTTTATTTTCTTTTCTTTAGAAAATGCAAGATTTTTACAGATATGGAAATGGCCAAACTCAATTAGATATGAAAGAATTTTTCAAAAAATTCAATGATAGATAGTAAAAAGCTCAAACTATTTGAAAAAAAGATAAATTATAAATTTAAAAATAATAAATTGTTGATTCAATCACTAACACATCCAAGTTTTTATTTAGAAAATGAAAAAAAAATTAATATTAATGAATTTGAAAGATTTGAATTTTTAGGTGATCGAGTACTGGGATTAATAATAGCAAATTTATTATTTTCAAAATATAAAAACTTTAATGAGGGTGATTTATCTAAGAAATATTCTTATTTAGTTCAAAAAAAATTTTTGTTTAAAATTTCACAAGAATTGAAAATTGAAGAAATACTTCAATACAATTTTAAAAAAAAAAATAATAAAATGTTAAATTCAATTTTTTCAGATTCAGTTGAATCATTAATTGGTGCAATATTTATAGATGGAGGCTATAATCCATCATTTGATTTCATAAGTAAATATTGGTCAAAATCTCTAGATATTGAAGTTTCTAAAACCTTAGACCCAAAAACATTATTACAAGAAATATCACAACAACTTTTTAAAAAACTTCCTGAATATAAATTAATAAAAAAAGAAGGACCGCCTCATTCACCTACATTCACTGTTTCAGTTAAAGTGGTAAATTTGAATAAGATCAATTCAAAAGGTTCTTCAATAAGAGAGGCAGAAAGAAATGCTGCAGAAATTGCATTAAAAAAAATTAATGAAAAGAAAAATATTAAAAATTAGTCTTGTTGGTAAGACTAATGCAGGGAAGTCAACTCTATTAAATAATCTTGTTGGAGAAAAAATTTCAATAACAAATAAAAAAATTAATACTACTGAAGACTTTGTAATTGGTATTGTTAATTTTAAAAATACTCAACTAATTCTATATGATACACCTGGTATAAGCTTTCTTAGAGATAATAAATCACAAAAAAATAAATTGAAGAAAAATTTATGGGAAGGCTTAAATCAATCAGATATTATTTTGTATTTAATTGACTCAAAAAGAATTGAATTAAATGATTTAAAAAATGATTTTCCTAAACTTTATGAATTAAAAAAAAATATATCAATTATTTTTAATAAAACCGATTTAATAAAAGCAGAAAATTTACTTAAGCATATAAAATTAATTACAGAAAAATATAAAATTGAAAAGTTTTTTAATATATCAGCTAAAAAAAAATTAGGTTTTGAAAATTTAATTGATTATCTTTTACAAAAATCAAAATATGGAAAGTGGCAATATAAGGATGATGAAATCACAGACAAAGATGATATTTTTATTACTAATGAATGCACAAGAAATGAGATACTATCACTAATACATAAAGAAATTCCATATAATATAGAAGTAACTAATAAAACTTTTAAATATTTGAAAAATGGACAGCTAAAAATAAAGCAAGATATTATTATTAAGAATGACAGATATAAAAAAATCTTATTAGGTAGAAAAGGATCTAAAATAAAAGATATTAGAATAAAAAGTCAAAAAGAAATTTCTAATATTTTAGATGTAAAAACTCATCTTTATATTAATATTATTTCATCAGATGCAAAAAAAATTTAACGGTATACTTATACATTCAAAAGTTTTTAAAGATAATGATCTATTAATTAAATTTTTATCAGATACCGATGAGGTATTTTCAGGAATTGTATATGGAGGACTTTCAAAGAATAAGAGAAACATAATGCAACTTGGTTTTTTTTTAAATTTAGATGTAACATATATTGGAAGTCGCCCACCATCAATAAAAGCTGAATTATCAAAACCTTATTTATCAAGTGTTATTAATGATAAATATAAACTAAGCTGCCTACTTTCTGTTGTGTCTTTAATCAATGCCTCAGTAATTGAAGGGCAAAAAATAAACCAAATATATAAAATTTCTAAAGAGTTTTTAGAAATTATGATTAATAAAAAAAAATGGTTAAATTTTTTTTGTATCTATTTATTTGATTTACTTAAATATATTGGATACGAATTAGATTATGTTAACAATAACAGACTCAAGTATTTTGATACAGATACTTTAGAATTTAAAGAAAATTACTCAAACTATACTATTGATTTTCCTCACCATCTTTTTGTGAATAATTCAAATGTTATATTCGATTATAACTCTTTAAATAATTTTTTTAAAATTTTTGAAATAATTTTTATCAAAAATCATTTATCAAACTTAAATCATAAATTGCCAAATCAGTATATTTTATTTAAGAAAAATATAATCAGTTTTTTAGAAAAAAATGAACAAGATAATTGAATCTAATTTAGATACCATTCTTAGTGAAAAATATCTTTCTTATGCAATATCAACTATCGTTTCAAGGTCATTACCTGATGTAAGAGATGGTTTAAAACCTGTTCACCGCAGAATAATTTATTCAATGTATCAACTAAAACTTTTCAAAAGTTCAAGTTATAAAAAATGTGCAAGAATTGTTGGTGATGTGATGGGTAAATTCCATCCGCATGGTGATCAAGCTATTTATGATAGCTTAGTAAGAATGTCCCAAGATTTTTCTACAAGAATTACTTTAGTCGATGGCCAGGGTAATTTTGGTAATATTGATGGTGATAATCCTGCAGCAATGCGATACACCGAGGCAAGATTGCAAGATTATACAAATTATTTTTTTGATGGTATCGAAGAAAACTCAGTTGATTTTAAAGATAATTATGATGGTCAAAATTTAGAACCAGTGGTTCTACCATCTCAACTTCCTAATATTTTAATTAATGGAGCAATGGGAATAGCTGTAGGCATGGCTACAAATATTCCTCCTCATAATATTGTTGAATTAATTGATGCATTAAAATTAATAATAAAAAAAGATAAAGTTTCACTAACTGAAATTTTAAAAATTATTAAAGGTCCAGATCTTCCCACAGGTGGTGAAATAATTTTAGATAGTAATGAAAAAAAGCAAATTTATAAGAATGGCAAGGGCTTATTTAATATTAATGCTAAATATCACATAGAAGAAATGAAAAATGGTTTGTATCAAATCATTATTACTGAAATTCCCTATCAAGTTAATAAAGTTAAAATAATCGAACAACTTGCTAATAACATCAATAATAAAAAATTACCTCTGGATGATGTAGTTGATGAGTCTGATGAAAATATTAGAATAGTCTTAAAACCAAAGACTAGAAATATTGATGCAGAAAAATTAATAAGCTTATGTTTTAAATTAACTGACTTATCTATTAAGTACTCTTGTAATTTTAATGTATTAATTGATGGTATTGAACCGAAACAAATTGGAATTATTGAAATACTTTCTAATTTTTTAGATCATAGAAAAGTTACCATTAAAAGAAAATCCAAATTTAATATTGAAAAGATAAAAAAAAGATTAGAAATTCTTAAGGGTTATCAAATTGTTTTTAAAAACTTAAATTCAATAATTAAAATAATAAGAACTAAGGATAATCCTAAAAAAGAATTAATAAAAAAATATAAATTATCAGATTTACAATGTGAGTCAATTTTAAGTATGCGTTTAGGATCTCTTAGAAAGATTGATGAAAAAAACATTAAAGATGAAATCCAAAAATTAAATGAAGAGTTAAAATATCTTAATAAATTAATAAAAGATAAAAAAACATTAAATAAATTTATAGTAAATGAACTAGATCTTATAAAAAATGATTTAGATACTGATATAAAGGAGAGAAAATCTTTAATTTCATCAGAACAAAATAATGATATTGATATTAGTATTGATGAATTTAAAGAAATTGAAAAATTCACCGTTATCATTAATAAAGATTTTCATCTTAAGAGAATTAAAGAAATAACCGATGAAAAGGAAATTGAAAAAATAAAAAAAGAAAATCTATTTTCAATTAATTTAAATTCAAATCAAAAAATACTTTTGTTTGTTTCTTCTGGTAAAGTTTACACGATAGATCCAAATAATTTACCAGGTGGAAATAGTAATCCTAAATCATTTATTTATTTTGTCAATAGTATGCCAAATGATAAGGTTACTGGATTACTTTCATCAATTGATGAAGAGTTCTTAATTGTATCCAAAAACGCTAAAGGATTTATTAGTAATACTGAATCTCTTGTAACCAATCAAAAGAAAGGTAAGCAATTATTTAATTTAAAAAATAATGATGTCGTAATTAAAGTATTAAATCTTACAAAAAAACAAATAGCTTGTGTTACAAAGTTGCAAAAAATGCTAATTTTTGAAATAGATGCTCTGCCAAAACTACAAAAGGGTGGTGGAGTTCAATTAATTAAAATCAAGAAAGATGATTATTTATCGGATGTTACTCAATTAAGCATAGAAGATGGTTTAGAATGGAGTACTGGTTCTAAAAATAGAAAGTTAGAAGATGTCGAGTTCTGGATTGGGAAAAGAGCTCAGGCCGGTAAAAAAGTTCCTAAGTTTTTTAATAAAAATCAGAAATTTGATGGTTAATTTAATTTATTTAAATATATTTAAGTTTACTAATATATTTTAATCACAAGATGAAAAATATCGCCAATATCTTTGACAGCATAAATAAATACACGGGGTATCTATGTGCATTCCTTGTAGTTTTAATGACAGTAAATGTTTTTATAGTTGTTTTTTTAAGATATTTATTTGGAATAAGCTTTATTTGGTTGCAAGAAACATATGTTTGGATGCATGCTTATATTTTCATGGCAGGTGCAGGTTTTACATATTTAAATGATGCTCATGTAAGAATTGATATTATCTATAGAAGTTCATCGAAAGTTTATAAAGCAATTGTTGATTTAGTTGGCAATATTTTTTTATTGATGCCTTTTTTATATATAATTTGGTCATATAGTTTTCCTTTCGTTTATAAATCTTTTCAAATAAATGAAGTCTCTAGAGAGGCTGGGGGTTTGCCTATGCTGTTTTTATTAAAAGCAGCAATTTTGATTTTTGCTTTCTTACTTTTTATTCAAGCACTATCTAAATTAATTAATAATTTCATAATAATTTATCAAAAATGACACCAGAAATACTAGCAATAATTATGTTTGTAACAACTTTGTTATTCTTATTATTTGGTTTTCCTGTTGCTTTTACCCTTGCTGGTTCTGCACTGATATTTGCATTCATTGGTGACTTACTTGATATTTTTAATTTTAGAATGTTATTCTTTTTTCCTCAAAGAATTTATGGGATTATGATTAATGAAGCCTTAGTGGCTGTTCCCTTATTTATATTCATGGGTGTAATGTTAGAAAAAACTAATATTGCAGCAAAGTTATTAGTATCTATTGGTGATCTGTTTGGATCGGTAAGAGGTGGTTTAGGTATTGGTGTAGTTTTAGTTGGCATGCTATTGGCTGCCTCAACTGGTATTGTTGGTGCTACTGTTGTGACAATGGGTATGTTGGCTTTACCAACTATGATTAAGGCAGGGTACGATGAAAAAATCGCAACAGGCACAATTTGTGCCTCTGGTACTTTAGGGCAAATAATACCTCCTTCTATTGTTTTAATATTATTAGCTGAAATGTTGCAAGGAGCGAATGAGGAAGCTGGTTTAATGACTGGAGATCTTGCGCCATTACCAGTTACAGCAATAGATTTATTTGCTGGAGCATTGATACCTGGTTTGATTTTAGTTGCTATGTTTATTATTTATATTTTAATAGTTGCTAGATTAAGACCAAATGATTTACCAATATCTAAAATTAATAAACCTAAATCATTAATTTATAGAAACGCATTATTTGAAGTTATTCCTCCTATCTTTTTAATTTTAGCAGTTTTAGGTTCTATATTTCTGGGAGTCGCGACTCCGACGGAATCAGCATCTGTTGGTGCAGCTGGTGCTGCATTATTAGCTTTCTTTAGAAGAGATTTAAGTTTTAAAAATGTTTCTGAAGCAGCAATTACTACTGCCAAAATGAGTTCATTTGTATTTATAATTTTATTAGGTGCTTCAATGTTCTCGCTTGTCTTCAGAGGATTTGAAGGTGATGCTATGATTAGTAACTTTCTAACAAACATGCCTGGTGGTGAATACGGAGCTTTATTTATTGTAATGATTACAATTTTTCTACTTGGTTTTTTTCTAGATTATATTGAAATTATTTTTGTTGTTATTCCTTTAGTTGGACCAGGTTTAATTGCAAATGGAGCTGATCCACTTTGGTTAGGAATATTAATCTCATTAAATCTTCAAACTAGTTTTTTAACACCACCATTTGGATTCTCACTATTCTTCTTAAGAGGAGTTGCGGCGAAAGAAGTTAAAACTATTAATATTTATAAAGGCGTAATTCCTTATATATTTATTCAATTGATATCAATAGCTCTTGTTTTTGTATTTCCTCAAATCGCAACTTGGTTACCAAGACTTATAAATTAAAGAGGACTTTTTATAAAAAGTCCTCTTTTAGATAATTTTAAACAGAATCAGGATATTTAAAAGGTAAATCTCTTATTCTAGAGAACTGTTGTTCACCTTTAGTAAACCATTCTTTAATTACTTTTCTAAAGCCTAATAAATGATTTGCTATAGCTTTGGTTTCAGCATTAATAGAACCTCTTTCAGAAACTACTTCACCTGCTGCATTTCCAAGTGCAATTAATACTTCATCTGGAAATGTTCTAAGCTCAACATTATGTTCATTGATTAGTTTTTGTAAAGCTGGTCCATTTATTGCTTGGAAACGACTAAATACTGTCATGTTAAATGATTTAGTTAAATCATCAACTAAAGCTCTAGTATCGTCATCAAGAGATTCCCATGCTTTTAAATCAATTGATAAATCTAATAAAGTTGATGGCTCATGCCAACCTGGTCCATAATAGTATTTTGCCGCTTGATAAAGACCTGCGCCTAAATCAGCAGCAGGACAAATCCATTCCGCAGCATCTACTGCACCCGAAGATAGTGATGGTAAAACATCTGGTCCAGCTAATAATACTGGTGTTGCACCAAGTTTTTCAATAGTTCTACCACCCAATCCAGGCATTCTCATTTTTAAACCTTGGTAATCAGCAGGAGTATTAATTTCTTTGTTAAACCAACCACCCATTTGGTTACCAGTATTACCCATTGGTAAAAACTTTAATCCAAGTGCGTTATAAATTTTATCAGCTTCTTCAATACCACCACCATAATAACACCATGCATTTTGTTCCATTGCATTCATTCCAAATGGACATGTAGCAACAAATTCAATTGCATCAGATACGTTAGTCCAATAGTATGGTGCACCATAAGATGCTTGAGCTGCACCAGATCTAACTGCATCAAGTGATTCAAGTCCTGGAACAAGCTCACCAGAATGATAAACTTTAATTTTTAGCTTATCAGAGTATCTATTAATATTATCACCAAAAGCTTGAATTGCTTGACCAAGTAATCCTGCTTTACCAAAAGCACTACAAATGATCCACTCTTGATGACCACCAGCTATTGCTGGAGCTGCTAAAGTAGAAGCACCAACTGCAGCAGCACTTGCTACACCTGCTTTCTTTAGAAACTCACGTCTTTTTAAATTTTTTTTCATATGTCCTCCCGAGATAATATGAATTTATGACTGAAATTTATACAAAAAACGTATTTGTATCAATTTCTAATGATATTAAATATTAACAAAATCTAGTAATTCAAACCTTTTAAATTCTTAATTATTCTAAAAACTAGATATTCCAGTCTGATTTTTTCCTAAAATAAGTGAATGAATATCCTCTGCGCCTTCGTAAGTTTTAACAGTTTCTAAATTAACCAAATGTCTCATGATATGATATTCTTCTAATAAGCCATTTGCCCCAAGCATATCACGAGCATTTCTAATTATGTCTAAAGATTTTTTGCAGTTATTTTTTTTTAAAATACTAATTGCATTAATGATATCTTTTCCTTCATCTAAAGCTTTAGAGCTTAAAAGACATGATGCCAGTCCTAGATTTATCTCTATTTGCATTTCAGATAATTTTTTTTGAATTAATTGATTTGATGCTAAAGGTTTTTTAAACATAATTCTATTTTCTACATAGTCTTTCGCAATTAACCAGCATTCAGACGCTGAACCTAATACTCCCCAGCTAATTCCAAATCTTGCTTTATTAAGACAACTAAAAACTGATTTCCATCCTTCGGTATTTTCTAAACACAAATTACTTGGAACAAAAACATTATTTAAAATTATTTGCCCAGTTGGACTGATTTTTAAGCTCGTTTTATTTTCTATTGTTGAAGTATTTAATCCTTCAGTATTTTTTTCAATTATAAAACCTTTGATACTTTTGTGATCTTTATTTTCTTCAATTGCCCAAATAATAAATATATCAGCAATTGGTGCATTAGTAATCCAGTTTTTAGATCCATTTAAAATATATCCATCTTTAGTTTTTTTAAATGAAGTTTTCATTGAAGCAGGATCAGAACCAGCCTCGCTCTCTGTTAAACCAAAGCAACCAATTTTTTCTCCTTTAATTAATTGAGGAAGATATTTATCTTTTTGTTCTTGCGACCCAAATTCATTAATTGGATGTATTACGAGGGAAGATTGAACCGATATTGAAGATCTATAGCTACTATCTATTTTTTCAAATTCATAAGCTACAAGTCCATACGCTAAATTTGATGTACCAGAACCACCGTGTGTTTTAACTGTTTGCCCTAAAACTCCAAGTGACCCAAACTTTGGATAGAGGCTTTGATCAAATTCATTTTTTCTGTTTCTTTCAACTACTGAAGGTTTCAGTTCATAATTACAAAAATCCCTAACATTTTTCTGAATATTATTTTCTTCTTCACTTAAATGACTTTGAATATAAAATGGATCAAACCAATTATTTTCTTTCATACAATATTAGCCAATATCATCATTTTAATGTAAATAACCACAAAAATTATTATGCAAAATAAGAATATATACATTGCCTCAGACCATGCTGGATTTGATCTCAAAACTAAATTGTTAGAGAATTTTCCGAAAATTAATGATTTAGGAACAAAGACAGATAAGAGTGTTGACTATCCTGATTTTGCACACAAATTAACAAGAGAAGTTCTTAAGAATAAGAAAAACGTTGGTATTCTAATCTGTGGAACTGGTGTTGGTATGAGTATTGCTGCTAATAGAAAAAAAGGAATTAGGGCTGGTCTTGCTAATAATTCAAAAATAGCAAGATTGATAAGAAAGCACAATGATGCTAATGTACTTGTTTTACCAGGTAGATTTATAAATACTAGCGAGGCAAAAAAAAGTGTTCAGGCTTTTCTTTCTACAAAGTTTGAGTCAGGACGACATAAAAGAAGGATTAAAAAAATATGATTTCAGATTTGTTTACTAAAGGAATTAAAGAAGCAGACCCAGAGGTTTATGGGACTTTAAGCCGTGAACTAGAAAGACAGCAAAACCAAATAGAATTAATAGCATCTGAAAATATTGCTTCAAGATCAATTTTAAATGCTCAAGGCTCTGTCATGACAAATAAATATGCAGAAGGTTATCCTGGTAAACGATATTATGGTGGGTGTGAATTTGTTGATCAAGCTGAAGAAATTGCTTTAGAAAGAGTTAAAAAACTTTTTAATTGTAAATTTGCAAATCTACAACCGCATAGTGGAGCACAGGCAAACCAAGCGGTCTTTCTAGCGTTACTTCAACCACATGATACTATTTTAGGTATGTCTCTTGCATCAGGCGGTCACTTAACTCATGGAGCAAAACCTAATCTATCTGGTAAATGGTTTAATGCTGTTCAATATGGTGTAAAAAAAGATGGCAATGATAAAGATTTAATTGATTATGATGAAGTTGAAGCTTTAGCTTTAGAGCATAAACCAAAAATGATAATAGCGGGAGCATCCGCCTATCCTAGAACAATAGATTGGAAAAAATTTAGAGAAATAGCTGATAAAGTAGGAGCATATTTTTTAGTTGATATGGCTCACTATTCTGGTTTGGTTGCTGGTAAACAATATCCAAATCCGATTGAGCATGCCCATGTAGTAACTTCAACAACTCACAAAACTTTAAGAGGCGCAAGAAGTGCAATGATTTTAACTAATCATGAAGATTTATATAAAAAAATTAATTCTGCTGTTTTCCCAGGATTACAAGGTGGTCCACTAATGCATGTAATTGCAGCTAGAGCTGTTTGCTTTGGTGAAGCACTTAAACCTGAATTCGAAGAATATATTAAAAATGTAATTGCTAGTGCTAAAGTTATGGCAAAAACTTTAGTTGATAGAGGATTTAGAATTGTTACAGGAGGCACAGATTCACATATAGTTTGGTTAGACTTGACACCAAAAGGTTTGACTGGTGACAAAGCTGAAAAAATTTTAGAAGAAGTTGGATTGGCATGTAACAAAAATGCAATTCCATATGATCCTAATCCACCAAAAATAACTAGTGGACTTAGATTTGGTACAGCAGCTGCTACGACCAGAGGTTTTAATCAGAAAGACTTTGAACAAGTTGGAAATATGATTGCTGATATTTTGGATAGTCTTTTACTTGAAGAAAATGAGAGAAATGTAGTTTTTAATAAAACAAGAAAAGATGTAATTGAGCTTTGCAAAAAATATCCAATTTATAGTGAGGCATTTTAAATGAGATGCCCCTTCTGTAGTAATGAAGATACACAAGTAAAAGACTCAAGACCTACAGAAGATAATACATCTATAAGAAGAAGAAGAGTTTGTGATGCTTGCGGCTCTAGATTTACAACTTTTGAGAGAATTCAGCTAAGAGATTTGGTCGTAATGAAAAGTAACGGTCAAAAAGAAAATTTTGATAGAGATAAAATGTATAGATCTCTCTCTTTAGCTTTAAGAAAAAGAAATGTTGATAATGAAAAAATTGAAAAAATTGTTAATGCTATTGTAAGAAAATTAGAAAACTCAGGTGAAACTGATATAAAATCTAATATTATTGGTCAGTACATTATGGAAGCTTTAATGCATTTAGATCAGGTAGCATACGTCAGATTTGCATCTGTTTACAAAAATTTTAGAGAAGCAAAAGATTTTGAAGATTTCTTAGGTAATTTAGAAGATAAATAATTTTTAGTGTCTCAACAAAATGTAAAGATGATTAATTTAGCGCATGATATTGCTAAAAAAAAATTTGGAAAAACTTTCCCTAATCCCACAGTGGGCTGTGTAATTGCAAAAAATTCAAAAATAATCTCTAAAGCTGTAACGAATAAATCTGGAAGGCCTCATGCCGAAGAAATAGCTCTAGCTAAAGCTGGTCATAAAGCTAAAGGAGCTTCAATGTATGTTACTTTAGAACCATGTTTTCATAGTTCAAAAGATGGATCATGTACAGATCAAATATTAAGATCAGGAATTAAAGAAATATTTATATCTGCGGCTGATCCAGATGTTAGAACTAATTATAAAAGTATTAAAAAGTTAAAAAAAAATAATGTAATTGTAAATGTAGGTTTAGAAAAGAATAGAACATATAATTTAAATAAATTTTTTTTTAAAAGTGTTTTAAAGAAAAAACCATTTACAAAAGTCAAAATGGCAACTTCTTCAGATGAAAAAATTGCATGGCATGATTATAAAAGTAAATGGATATCTAATAAATCAAGTAGAGAATATGCGCATAAGTTAAGATCAATGAGTCAAGCTATTTTAACTACTTCAAAAACTGTAATAAAAGATGATCCGAAATTAACTATAAGATTAAAAAAAACTTTAGAGCAACATATTCCAATTATAATAATTGATAATAGTCTAAAAATACCAATGAAATCAAAAATCTTAAAAGATATATCGAAAAAAAGAATTATTATCTTTACTTCTAAAAAAAATAAAAAATCTGAAAATTTAATTAAATTAGGATGTGAAATTATTTTTTGTAAATTAAATAAGAACAAAAAACTAAATTTAAAATATATTTTTAGTAAAATATACTCATTAAAAATATCAGATTTATTAGTAGAAGCAGGGGGTATTTTTTTTACAGAATTGTTAAATAAAAATTTAGTAGATGAAATTCATTTATTTAAATCCAAAATTATTATAGGAAAACATGGTAAGCCAGCAATTGTTGGAAAAAAACTCAGTCAATTAAATTTATCTTTAAATGAAAGAAAAAAATTCAAAGATGACATATATTCAAACTATCAGGTGAATTAATGTTTACAGGTATTATTCAAGATTTAGGAACAATAAAAAACAAAGATGTGGGACTTTACCAAATATCTACGAATCTTGATTTGAGTAATTGTAAGGAAGGTTCTTCAATTTCTTGTAATGGAGTGTGTCTTACAGCAAAAAATATAACTCCATCAAACAACAATTCATTTAGCTTTGATGTGAACATAGGAGAAGAAACTTTGAAAAGAACAAATCTTGCTAATTCTATTTTAAAAAATGAAAATATTAATTTGGAAAAATCTCTTCAGATAGGTGACGAAATCAGTGGCCACTTTGTTTATGGTCATGTTGACACTACAACTGTCGTTAGTGAAATTTTAGAACTTGAAAATAGTTGGGAATATCATTTTGAAAAAAAATTTAGTAAAAACAATAGATTTATTGTTGAAAAAGGATCTATTTCAATAAATGGTATTTCTTTAACAGTAGCAAAAGTAGAAAATAATACTTTTATGATTTCTGTCATTGATCATACATTTCATCATACTAATTTAAAATTTTTAAAAAAAAGTGATCAAGTAAATATTGAATTTGATTATCTTGCACGCTTTATCCTTAACAATGAATAAAGATAACATTGAAGATAGTTTATCTTCTATTGAAGAAATCATAGAAGATGCAAGAAATGGTAAAATGTATATTCTTGTTGATGATCCTGATAGAGAAAATGAAGGTGATTTAATCATTCCAGCTCAATATGCTAGCCCTCAAACTATTAATTTTATGGCAAAGCATGGAAGGGGATTAATTTGTTTAGCATTAACTAAGGATAGAATAGAAGAATTAGAACTTCCCTTAATGAACCCAAGTAATATAAAAAATGATTTAACTGCTTTTACTGTTTCGATTGAAGCAAAAGAAGGAGTAACAACTGGAATATCTGCAGCTGATAGAGCTCATACAATATCAGTAGCTGTAAATAATAATAGAAACAAGAATGATCTTGTTTATCCTGGACACGTTTTTCCTCTTATGGCTTGGGATGGTGGTGTTTTAGTACGTGCTGGTCATACAGAGGCAGCAGTTGATATTTCAAAACTTGCAGATTTAAATCATTCTGGCGTTATTTGTGAGATTATGAGCGAAGATGGATCTATGGCAAGATTACCAGAAATTATCAAGTTTGCAAAATTACATAATTTGAAAGTAGGAACGGTTAGTGATTTAATTAAGTTTAGACTTAAAAAAACTAAAATTGTCGAACAGATCTCCGAAAGGCCATTCGAAAGTGAGATGGGGTCACAATTTACTCTTAAAGTATTTCAAAATACTATTTCTGGTGAAAAGCATTACGCTCTAGTAAAAAATTTAAGTGATGTAAAGCAACCTGTGCTTGTTAGAATGCACAGATTAGATGTCACAAAGGATATATTTGAAGAAAAAAATATTTTTGGAAGTGAAATTAAGTCTGCCTTTCAGCTTATAGAGAAGAATGGATCAGGAGCTATAGTTTTAATAAATAGTGACATGTCACCAAATATACTCAAAACTTTTAATAAAAGAAAAAGATCAAAAAATAAATTAGAATTAAGAGAATATGGTGTAGGTGCTCAGATTTTATCATTACTTCAAATAAATAAAATTATATTATTAACAAATACTAAGAAAAGAATTATTGCCTTGGATGGATTTAATATTGAAATAGTTGATCAGAGAAAAATATGAATAATAAAATTCTAATAGTTTCCGCAAATTATTATAAAGAAATATCGAAAAACCTTGAATTGGGTGCAAGCAAAACACTTAAAGAAAATGGTTATGAGTATGAAATTATTAATGCACCAGGTTGTTTTGAAATTCCCTATTTAATAAAAAAAAATATAGACAATTTTAAAGGATTTATTTCTTTGGGATGTATCATTAAAGGTGACACATATCATTTTGAAGTTATTGCTAATGAAACTTCTAGAAAAATTATGGATTTATCTGTTGAGTTTAATGTTCCAATTGGTTTTGGTATCTTAACATGTTATGATTTAGAGCAAGCAATAATAAGAAGTGATATTAATCAAAAAAATAAAGGTCAAGAAGCTGCATTAGCTTGCATAGAGATACTAAAATAAAAAATGCAAAATTACATCAAGTCACAAACAAGACTTGCATTTGTGCAATATATTTTTCAGAATGAATTCATAAGTACAGAATCTTTAGAGAGTATTGAAGATTTTCAAAAGCATTTTTATGATACTAATATTGCGATAATTGATGAAAAAAAAGAATTTAAGCTTAGATTTAATAAAAATTTTCTAAATAAACTTTTTTCTAGTCTTAAAAATAATATTGATAAAAAAAATATCACTGAAGATTTAAATGGTTTTATTGATATTAATCGTAGATTTGAAAAATGGGATAATATTTTAAAATCATTAATATTTGCAATTATTACTGAATTAAAAATTACAGATAAAAATAAATTTAAAATTGTTCTTAATGACTATTTGAATATTAGTAAAAGTCTTGTGTCTCAAAAAGAAACTAAATTAATTAATGCTATAATTCAAAAATATGTAGATAAAAATGAAATTGATAAAAAATAATTTATCTGAAAAATTAATAATTAATAAATATTTAAAAAAATTAAATTTTAAAAATAAGGGAACATTTGATTTTGAAAATGATGGAGCATATTTAGATGTAATCAGTAAAAATTATAAACTAACTGTTACGACTGATAATATTTCTGAAGATATAGATTTTTTCTCTAAAGATGATCCTAAGTCAATAGCACAGAAAATTACAACTGTTAATTTATCTGACATTTTTGCTATGGGAGCTGTGCCCCATTCTTATCTTTTGAATTTGCATTTACCAAATCATATTAATGAAAATTGGTTAAATTCATTTTCAAATCAATTAAAGAAAATTCAAAATAAATTCGGATTTTATCTTTTGGGTGGTGATTTATCAAAATCAAATAAACTTATTGTTTCTTCAACTTTTTTTGGATCTATAAAAAAGAAATTAGAAATATTTCAAAATAAATTTAATTTATACGATGATATTTTAATAACTGGCAATATTGGCGAATCAAAGATTGGTTTAGAAATTTTAAAAAAAAAAATTTCATCAAATATAAATTTGAAGCAATATTTTATTAAAAAATATTTATATCCAATACCTTGTAAACTTGGACCATTGATTGCAAATCATGTTAATTCAATGAAAGATGTTTCTGATGGTCTAATTGGAGATTTAACTGATATGTTAAATGATAAGTATGGAGCATTAATTAATGTAAATAAAATCCCATTAAGTGTTAAAACAAAAAAAATTCTCAATAATAAAAATAATATTAGATTAGAAGATCTTTTAAATGCTGGAGATGATTATGAACTGATAATCATATCCAGTCAAAAAAATAGAAATAAAATTTTTAATATTGCTAATAAAAATAATATTAATGTTACTTTGATAGGAAAAATTATAAGTGAAAAAGGAATTCATTTCGATTCACATTTAGACATTAAGAATATCAAGAAATTTGATCATTTCTCCTAAAAACTTGATTTTTTCTAAAGTTTCTGACATATCAGCCAAAATTTTAAGGAGTTTTCAATGACAACACTGCAAGTATTAATTGTTTTATGCGGTCTAGCAGCCGTACTATATGGTCTAGTAACATCTAGGCAAATTTTATCACTTGGTTCTGGAAATGATAAAATGCAAGAAATTGCTGGCGCAATTCAAGAAGGTGCTAGAGCTTATTTAAACAGACAGTACATGACAATAGCAATTGTGGGAGCTGTTATTTTTGCTCTTATATGGATAGTTTTTGATTTGGCATCTGGAATTGGTTTTTTGATTGGAGCATTTTTCTCTGGTGCTGCAGGTTATGTTGGAATGAATATATCGGTCAGATCT
The DNA here is from genome assembly GCA_902538155.1 of uncultured Alphaproteobacteria bacterium. Classification (GTDB taxonomy): domain Bacteria; phylum Pseudomonadota; class Alphaproteobacteria; order HIMB59; genus CACPNW01. Next base: position 74,397 of record CACBDX010000001.1, on the reverse strand, counting down.
AATGTACGTACGACGCATGCTGCAAGTAATAGCTTAGCCGAAGGTTTATCAGTATCATTTAAGGCAGGTGCTGTAACTGGAATGCTTGTTGCAGGATTTGCACTTCTTTCTATTGCTATCTTTTATTTTGTTTTGCACAACTCTGGTTCATTTCCGGGTAGAGAGATTGTAGCTCCTTTAGTCTCTTTAGGATTTGGCGCTTCATTAATTTCAATATTTGCAAGACTAGGCGGTGGTATTTTTACTAAGGGTGCTGATGTTGGTGCAGATTTAGTTGGTAAAGTAGAAGCTGGTATCCCTGAAGATGATCCAAGAAATCCTGCTGTTATTGCTGACAACGTTGGTGATAACGTTGGTGATTGTGCAGGTATGGCTGCAGATCTTTTTGAAACTTACGTTGTTACAGTTGTAGCAACAATGGTTTTAGCTTCTATTTTTTTTATAGAAAATTCCTATACAATGATGATTTTTCCTTTAGCTATTGCAGGAGTTTGTGCTCTAACTAGTATAATTGGTACTTATTTTGTTAAGCTTGGAAAAAATAATAATATCATGGCAGCTCTTTACAGAGGTTTTGCCGTTTCTGCTATTTTATCAGCAATATTATTATATTTTGTAACTGACTATATAGTAGGCTTAAATACTGTTTTAGTTGTTGAGGGTACATCTACACAATTTACTGGAATGTCACTTTTTATATGTGGTTTATTAGGTCTGATTATAACAGGCTTAATCATATGGGTAACTGAATACTATACAGGTACAAATTACAGACCAGTTCAAAGTATTGCTCAATCATCTACAACTGGCCATGGAACAAATGTAATACAAGGTCTTGCAATAAGCTTGGAAGCAACTGCTTTGCCAGCTTTAATTATTGTGGCTGGTATTATATCCACTTATTCACTAGCTGGTTTATTTGGTATAGCTATTGCTGTTACAACTATGTTAGCCTTAGCTGGTATGGTTGTTGCACTAGACGCATACGGACCTGTAACAGATAATGCAGGGGGCATTGCAGAAATGTCAAACTTAGATGAGAATGTAAGAAAGACAACTGATGCGCTTGATGCAGTTGGTAATACAACTAAAGCTGTAACCAAGGGTTATGCAATAGGGTCAGCAGGTTTAGGTGCGTTAGTTCTATTTGCAGCTTATACAGAAGATCTTGATCATTTTGCTAAAGATCCAGGAAGTCCTTTATATGGAATAGAAGTTTCTTTTGATTTATCCAATCCTTACGTAGTTGTTGGCTTATTGCTAGGAGGACTACTGCCTTTCTTATTTGGTGCTTTAAGTATGACTGCAGTTGGTAGAGCAGCTGGCTCAGTAGTTTTAGAAGTAAGAAGACAGTTTAAAGAGATTCCCGGTATCATGGAAGGTAAGGGTAAGCCAGAATATGGTACGTGTGTTGATATACTAACAAAGTCTGCAATTAAAGAGATGATTGTACCATCAATGTTGCCTGTATTATCACCTATTGTTGTCTATTTAGTTATATTATTTATAGCTGGTCAAGCAGCAGCTTTATCATGTTTAGGAGCACTATTACTTGGAGTTATTATAACTGGTTTATTTGTTGCTATAAGTATGACTGCAGGTGGTGGAGCATGGGATAACGCAAAAAAATATATTGAAGATGGTAATCATGGAGGTAAAGGTAGTGAAGCACACAAAGCTGCTGTAACAGGTGATACTGTTGGTGATCCCTATAAAGATACTGCAGGTCCTGCAGTTAATCCTATGATCAAAATTACAAATATTGTTGCACTTTTACTTTTAGCTGCAATATCTCTATAAAATTAAGGGGTTGTTGGTAATTCTTGTTGAGTTCCAACACCCCCAAATATTTTTTCTAGCAATCCTCTTTTTACAATCTTGTTGGATGTTTTATCATCTGAAAATTTTATAGTATCAATATCTTTTGTGTTAAATACTTTTGTTTCAATTATTTCTTCATTTTCATTCAATTTAAAAACAAAAACATAGCTATATTTTATTTCTTTTTTAAAGATTGATTTTTTTTGACTTTTTTCTGAAAAATAAAAAAATTTATTTTCTATTGGATCAATGTAGCTTGGGTTGCCAAGTGTACTAATTAATTTTTCTTTATTCTTAAAATTAATATCATTTAATTCTTCATTATTTAAAATTTTTCCAGAATACGTCGTTTTATCTGAACAGTTTGCTAAAATAAAAAAAATACATATATAAAAAAATGTTTTAAGCATTAATGATTTTACAATACTTTAAAAAAAAAGAAAATAAAGAGCAAATAATTGCAGCAAAGCAATACAAAAAAATAATATCTGAAAGTAATATATTTTTAAATGAAAACAATTTTTTTAAAGAAAGAAATTATAAAACATCTTTTGAAATTGTCTCTATTTTTTTAATTATGTTTATTCGTAGAAATCTATTACAATATAATAAAAACCTTTATTTGAAAGTAAATGATGAATTGGTATCTTTATTTATCTCTGATTTAGATGAATCTCTAAGAGCTAAGGGTATTGGAGATATATCTATTGGAAAGTATGTTAAATCTTACGTAAAAAAATTTTATTTTAGGGTAAAAAAATTTCCAGATGACAATAATCTTTATAAAAATGATTCATTTATGGAATATCTTAAAATAACAGATATAATTAAAAATGAGGATTATGTTAAAGTTTCTAGAAAATTTAATCATAAATTTGTAGAATTTATCAATTCTTCAAACTAAGATGCTAAATTTCTATATAAATATTGCAATTTTATCTTGAATTAATTCTAAAAACTAATAATTGGAAAAAATGGCCGTTCCTAAAAGAAAAACTAGTGTATCAAAAAGAAATATGAGAAGATCCCATGATTCTCTTAAAAAATTAAATGTTGTTTTGGATAAGGACTCTGGTGAGCCAAGATTATCTCATAAGATCGATCTTTCTACAGGTATGTACAAAGGTCGAGAAATTCTCAAAAAAAAATCAAAAGAAAATAATTAAGTAATGTCTGAAGGGCAAGTAGCAATTGCCGTAGATGCAATGGGTGGGGAAAACAGTCCTTACAAAGTTTTAAAAGGTGTTGAAATTTTTCTTCAAAAAGAAAAAAATACTAAATTCATTTTTTTTGGTGATGAGTTATTAATTAATCAAAATATAAAAAAAAATAATTTAAATATTTTTAATTTTGAAATTGTAAACACAGAAGATATTATTTCTGATGAAGATAACGTTAATACTATTCTGAGATCAAAAAAAAATAGTAGTATTTATAAAGGCTTGGAGTTTGCAAAAAAAAATGAGAAATCAGGTTTTGTATCATCTGGTAGCACTGCAGCTATTATGATCCTTTCAAGACTTCATATGGGAATGATTGAAGGTATTGATAGACCGGCTATTTGCTCTTTAGTCCCAAACAAAAAAAATTACTCACTTATGCTAGATTTAGGGGCAAACGTTTTAGTAAGTGGATCAAACTTGTTTCAATTTGCATTGATGGGTTATTGTTATTATTCGATAATAAATAAAAATAAAAAACCAAAAATAGGTATTTTAAATATTGGAACAGAAAATAATAAAGGTTTGGAATTTCTTCAGGATGCAGCAGATTTAATTCTATCCAGTTTTTTAAAAGAACACTTTATAGGTTTTATAGAACCTAATAAAATAACATCTGGTGATTGTGATATAATTGTTTCTGATGGTTATACTGGAAACATTATGCTTAAATCTGCAGAAGGTATTTCTAACTTTATAACATCTAATTTAAGAGAAATTTTTAATAAATCGTTAATTAATAAAATTTCATACAAATTAATTGAAAAAGATCTGAGAAAATTAAAAGATCAAGTTAATCCAGATATTTATAATGGAGCTACTTTGATAGGTTTAAATGGAATTTCAGTTAAAAGTCATGGCAATGCTAACCCCATTGCTTATAGTTATGCATTGAAACAGTGTCATAATTTTATTACTAATGATCTTAATAAACAAATTATAAAATCTATAAAAAATATATAATGGATAAGCATAATTTATCTAGAGATGAAATTGCTGATGCAATGAAAAGTGAATTTGGTTTTAATAGAAAACTATGTCTAGATATTGTAAATGATATCGTTGATATAATTATTGAAGGTCTTCAATTAGATAAAAAGGTTAAAATACATAACTTTGGTACTTTTAAGCTTAATAAAAAGAATAGTAGAATTGGAAGAAATCCAAAAACTAAAGAAGAATTCAATATTTCTAGTAGAAATGTTATAACTTTTAAAGCTAGTAAAATATTATTAAAATATATTAATAATAATATTAATGATTAATAAAAAATATTTGAATATTTCTGAAGTTTCAAAGTTGCTGCAAATAGAGGAACATAAAATTAGATATTGGGACTCTGTTGATCCTAAAACAAATAAATATAGAATAGAGGGTATTTCAACAAAAAGTAAAGGTGGAACTAGATACTTTAATATGGAAAATATTAAAAAACTTCAAAAACTAAAAAAAATTCTTTATAAAGGAGATAGTCAGAATTATTCAATAAAATTAGCAGAGAAAATATTAAATTCTAAGATCAAATCGGGTATTAAAGAAGATAAAACAACGATAGATTACCAGTATATAAATAATGTTGAAAATATTAAACAGATTCTTGATAAAATGAGATTATTGTTGAAAAACAAGAATTAATAATATTTTAATAAAAAAAAATACATATATTTCAGTAATTTAAATTAAAAATTTATACAAAAAATAAGAAAAAAAAAGTTATTTTTAATGTTTTATTTGTTCGTCAATTAAAATATATGAACCTCATCTTATTAGTAAGGAAACAAACTATAAGGAGTTTTTATGTTAAATAAGACTAGTCTATTAGGTATCATTGCTGCGACTATAGCTTTTATTGCTGTTCCAGCATTTGCTGCCGATACCTTCCTAGGTGAAGGTGATTTCGTAGGTATTACATTCTGGATTGTATCAATTGGAATGTGGGCATCTACTATTTTCTTCTTTTATGAAGGTATGAGAGTTTCTTCTAAATGGAGAACTTCAATGGTTGTTGCAGGGCTAATTACTTTTATAGCTGCTGTACACTATATGTACATGAGAGACTTTTGGGTTGCTACAGGTGAGTCACCAACAGTATATAGATATATTGACTGGATACTAACTGTTCCACTTCAAATGGTTGAATTCTTTTTAATCCTAGTTGCTGCCGGCGCAGCTGTATCCAGTGGTGCTTTCTACAGATTGCTCATTGGTACACTTGTTATGATTGTTGGTGGATATCTTGGAGAAGCAGGTCATATTTCGGTATTACTTGGTTTCATCATTGGTATGATCGGTTGGGCTGTAATCATTTGGGAAATTTTCCGAGGTGAGGCAAGTCAAGCTGCTACAACTAAAGAATCAGTAACATCTGCTTTTAATGCAATGAGATTAATTGTGTTAGTTGGATGGGCAATCTATCCACTTGGATATGTATTCGGTTTAATGATGGGTTCAGTTGATGCTGATACTCTAAACTGGATTTATAACCTTGCAGATTTTATTAATAAAATCCTATTTGGTTTAATTATCTGGAACGCTGCTGCTAAAGACTCAGCAACTGCATAATTAAATACTTAAATATTATTAAAAAACCCTCTAATTAGAGGGTTTTTTTTATTAAATTATTGACTTAATTTTTCAATATATGTATTTGGGCACGCGATGAAAACATTCTCTTTAAAGAAAAATGATATTAAAAAAAAGTGGGTCTTAATTGATGCACAAAATGCAGTTTTAGGAAGACTTGCTGTTATCTCCGCAAATATTCTAAGAGGCAAAAATAAGCCTGAATACACCCCTAATCAAGATTGTGGTGACAATCTAATTATAATTAATTCTGATAAAATCCATCTAAAGGGCAAAAAAGCTGATAATAAAATCTATTACAGACACACCGGTTATCCTGGAGGAATTAAAGAGACAACTCCAAATAAAATGAAAGAAAAAAATAAATCCGATGAAATGATCAAACTTGCAATAAAAAGGATGATTCCAAGAGGACCCTTGGGAAAACAGCAATTATCTAATTGCAAGATTTATAGGGATGAAAACCATAAGCACGAAGCTCAAAATCCACAAATCATTGATATAGAATCAATGAATAGTAAAAACAAAATTTAACTATGGAAAATCAAGAAAATCAAACTGATACGATTTTAGACAATAAAGAAAGAGCCTATGCTACTGGAAAAAGAAAAAATTCTATTGCTAGAGTTTGGTTAAAAAGGGGCAGTGGTGAGATTAAAATCAATGGCAAACCTTTAGATAAATACTTTTCAAGACCCGTTTTACAAATGATAGTTAACCAACCCTTAGATGTAGTTAAATCTGATAATTCATATGAGATAATGGCTTCAGTTAAAGGCGGAGGTCTTTCTGGTCAAGCTGGTGCTATCAGGCATGGTATTAGTAAAGCATTAAGCTTATACGATCAGTCAAATAGACCACCTCTGAAAAAAGTTGGTTTTCTTACGAGAGATCCAAGAGTTGTTGAAAGAAAAAAAGCTGGTTTAGCAAAAGCCAGACGAAGTTACCAGTTCTCTAAGAGATAAATTTTAATGAAAAATAAGATTAAAGTAGCCGTTTTAGGCTCAACGGGCTATGTTGGAATGGAGTTAGTAAAAATTCTGTCAAATCATTCTTATGTAGATATAAATTTTTTAGGATCAGAGACCATTCATGGTACTTATCTAAAAAATATTAACAATACAAAAGAATATAATCAACTTCCCCATTTAAAACCGAATGATAGTTTTAATACTGAAGATAGTGATTATGTATTCTTAGCTTTACCTCATGCCGTATCTAATAAATATGTAAAAAAATATTTTGATAAAATTAATATTGTAGATTTATCAGCTGATTTTAGATTAGATAATTTTGATGTTTATAAAAAAAATTATGGCAATGAACATGATTGCAAAGAGCATTTAAAAAATTTTATTTATGGTCTTGCTGAAATAAATAGAGAAAAAATATTAGGTTCAAAAAATATAGCTATACCTGGTTGTTATCCAACTTCTATTTTATTACCATTAATACCTTTAATAAAAAATAAATTAATAAATACTGAGAATATAATTATAGATTCGAAATCAGGTTATAGCGGAGCAGGAAAGAAATTTGATTTCAATAAAATGAAATCAAGAAATGATTATAATTTTTATAATTATAATACAAATAATCACAGACATATTGCAGAAATCAAACAAGAGCTTAATAAGTATAATTCAGAAAATGAGGTAAAGTTTTCATTTAATCCCCACATATTACCTAATTTTAGAGGTATGATTTCTACAATTTATTGTGATCTTAATAATAGTATAAAAAAAACTGATATTATAAACCTATTAAAAGAATTAGATAAAATTAATCCTTTTCTAAAATATGTTGAAAATGATGAGATTCTTGATTTTTTTTCTATTCAAAATTCTAATTATTGTAAAATTAAAGTTTTTGATCATTACAGTGATGATAAACTGATTATAGTCAGTGCAATAGATAACTTAATCAAAGGTGCTGCAGGTCAAGCAGTACAATGTTTTAATATAGCAGAAAATATTGAAGAAACAGTATCCTTATTATGATTAAATATTTTATAGTTTTTATTCTATTTCTTTTCATTGTTTCTTGCGGTTATCCTGATATTGATAATGTACCTGATTTTAAAGACACAAAATTAAATGATGAAGAATTATTAGATTATTGCAGTATTTCTAATACTGATAAAAAAGATATAGATAAATGTATTAATGATTATAAAAGTTAAATTTAGTTATGAGTAAACTTAATATCGGTATAGCGGGATTGGGAAATGTTGGATCAGCACTAGTTGAGACAATAGAAGAAAATAAAAATTATTTCTTTGATAAAACAGATGTCGAATTAAATATTGTTGGAATATCTGCAAGAACAAAAAATAAAAAAAGAAATTTTAATATATCAAATTATACTTGGTATGATGATCCAAGAGAAATGTCTAAAGATGATAATTGCAACGTAATTATTGAATTAATTGGTGAAGAAAAAGGAATTAGCTATGAAATAATTGAAACAGCATTAAAAAATAAAAAACATGTTGTAACAGGTAATAAAGCATTAATAGCTAATCACGGAAAAGAATTATTTAAATTAGCTAATACGCACTCATTAGCTTTATCATATGAAGCTGCTGTTGCTGGTGGTATTCCAATCATAAAAACAATTAAAAATTCTATTAGTTTAGATAGAATTAATAAAATTTCTGGAATTTTAAATGGAACCACAAATTATATTTTAACAAAAATGCAACAAGATAATTTGTCCTTTGATGCAGTTCTAAAAATTGCTAAAGATAAAGGATTCACTTCTGATCAGGAATCCAAATTAGATATTGGAGGATATGATGCAGCGCACAAGTTAACAATATTATCAACTCTATGTTTTAAATCAAATTTAAACTTTAATAATAATTATATTGAAGGAATTTCAAATATTAAAATTGAAGATATTAATTTTGCTGAAAAATTAGGATATAAGATAAAATTAATATCTGAAGCTTGCATAATTGAAGGAAAAATTTCAAACTTCACTTCACCAAAATTAGTTTCAATGGATAATCCTTTAGCAAGTGTTGATAATGCGCTTAATGCGATTAATATTGAAACTATACATCTGCAAAATTTATTTTTAGAGGGTGAAGGAGCAGGGGGGAAGCCAACTGCTAGCTCTGTCTTGTCTGATTTATATGATATATCTCAGAATGAAAAATTTGATAATTTGGGTTTTAAAATTGATAACTTACAAACTTTTGAAAAATATTCAGCAGAAAATATAATTAATAGCTATTACCTAAGAATAATGACAGAAGACAAACCTGGTGTTCTTTCATCAATTACTAATTATTTTAGTGATTTTGATATATCTGTTAAAAAAATACTTCAACTTCCCGAGAGTTCTGAAACAGATAATCCTATACCTATTATAATAACCACTCATAATATTCAGAAAGAAAAATTAAGTAATGTTATTAATAAAATTGAAGGTTTAGAATTTGTAAAAGAAAAAATTACTGTCCTTGCTATTCATGATAATTAATTAATGTGAATATTGAAAAATCACTATCTGATAAATTTTGGGAAGAAAAGGTAATAGACTTTAAGCATATTCAAGCTCTTTCACAAAAGAAATCAATTTCTGAAATTTTTTCAAAACTTTTAATTTCAAGAGGTGTCTTCGAAGATAATTATGATAACTATATAAATCCTAATCTTTTAAATAATCTTCCAGACCCTTTTGAACTTAAAGATATGAAAAAAGGAATTGAAAGATGTATTGAAGCTTTAAAAAACAATGAAAAGATTGGAATAATCGCTGATTATGATGTTGATGGATCTACTTCTGCTTCAATTTTATATAAATTTTTAAATAAATTTACCAATAATCTTGTTTGTAAAATTCCTAATAGATTGTCGGAGGGCTATGGTCCAAATATTAGACTTATGAATGAAATGCTTAATGAAAATATTACACTCTTGTTTACACTTGATTGTGGTACATCTGCATTTAACTCTATTGATTTGCCTAATTACAATGGTATCGAGGTTATTGTTATAGATCATCATTTAAGTGAATTTAAACTTCCAAAAGTTCACGCGGTAATTAATCCAAATAGGTTTGATGAAAATAATGATTATAAAGATTTTGCTGCAGTAGCGGTAACCTTTCTTTTTTTAATGGGTTTAAGAAAGCAAATTAGAGAATTAAGATTATTTCCAAACATAAAAGAACCAAATTTGATGTCATATTTAGACTTAGTTGCTGTTGGAACAATTTGTGATATTGTTAATATTAACAATTACAATAGATCAATTGTCAGTAAAGGTTTAGAGCTCATTAGAAATCGAAAAAATAAATCAATAACTAAAATATTAGATAACTCTAATATTAATCATGAACCTTTAGCTAAAGATATTGGTTTTGTCTTAGGACCACAAATTAATGCTGCGAGTAGAATTGATGACTCTTCTTTATCCTCCAGACTTCTTATATCAAATGATGATTCTGAAATAGAAACTATTTCTAGAAAACTATTTTTAATTAATGAAAAAAGAAAATTAATTGAGCAAAATATATTCAATGAAGCAATTGAGCAAATAAAAGATCAAGAAAATAAAAAATTTATTATTGTTTATAAAGAGAATTGGCACCAAGGTGTTCTAGGTATAGTTGCCAGTAAAATAGTAGCTCTTTATAACAAGCCAACATTTGTATTTTCTTTTATTAATAATATTGGAACTGGCTCAGGCAGATCAATAGATCAAATTGATATTGGAAGTATTGTCCTTGAGCTTAAGGCTAATGATTTAATAGAAGATGGGGGTGGTCATAAAATGGCAGTTGGTTTAAAAATAAATAAAAAAAAATTAGATAAAATAGATAAATTTTTAGTTAAAAAATTTGATTCTTATCATGATAATTTTTTTGAAAAAAAAATATTTTATGACAGTGAAATTTCTGTAAATCAAATAAACAAAGATTTTTTAGATAATTTAGAATTATTAGAACCTCACGGCAAAGGTAATGAAGAACCTCAATTTTTAATCAAAGATATAGTAATTGATCAGGTTAAAAATGTAAAAAATAAACATATTTTAATTTTTTTTAAAAATGATGTAGGTGAAAATTTAAAAGGTATCTCATTCAACTCTATGAATACCCTTATTGGTGATTATCTTCTGAAGTTTAATAAATTTAAATTTCATATTTTGTGTTCTATTAAAAAAGATAACTTCTCAAGTAATCAGATGCCCCAAATACTGATCCATGATGTGAAAGTAATCAATTAAATAATTTGAAAAAAATCAAAATATCTACTATATACCAAACTCGTGTCCCCTTCGTCTATCGGTTAGGACATCAGGTTTTCATCCTGAAAAGAGGAGTTCGATTCTCCTAGGGGATGCCACTAATCTAGGGGCATAGAATTATTGACCCTACAGAATTCCTTGATTGAATCAACTCATGAGCCTCACTGGCTTCTGATAATTTAAATTTTTTGAAAATATTAGGCTTAATTTCTTTATTTTTAATTTTTAAAAACAATTTGTTACTACATTCTGTGAGCTCTTCTGAATTACGAATATAATGCATTAATGTTGGTCTAGTATAATATAAACTTTTAGGATTAAATGTACTATGAAGATTGACATCATTTACCATTCCTGAAGATTGTCCGAAAGATACCATTAGCCCTCTAAATTTTAAGCATTGTAAAGATATATCAAACGTATCTTTACCTACTCCATCATAAACCACATTAACTCCCTCATCGTTTGTTAATTTTAAAACATTACTATGAACATCCTCTTGTTTATAATTAATTGTGAATTCGCATCCGTTTTCTTTTGCTAATGATGCTTTTTCATCAGTACTAACAGTACCTATCATTTTAGCTCCTATGGATTTTGCCCATTGACTAGCAATTAAGCCAACACCCCCAGCAGCTGCATGAAATAAAAAAACTTCATCTTTTTGTAATTTATACAACCTTTCAAAAAGGTATTCGACGGTCATTCCCTGCAATAATATTGAAGCAGCTTCATCATTTGAAATATATTCTGGTAATTTTACAACTCTTTGAGCATCAAAATCTCTAACTTCGCAATAAGCACCAATTGGAGGGCTAAAGGAGTAAGCTACTCTATCACCAACTTTTAAGTTCGATACATTATCTCCAATTTCTATTACATCTCCTGCTGCTTCTACCCCTAAACAAAAAGGGATTTCTATAGGTAACGGGTATATTCCTGTTCTATGATACGTATCTATGTAGTTAATACCAATTGAAGTTTGGTTAATTCTGACCATATTTTCTTCAACATTTTTAGGCAAATCATAGTTTTCGTATTTTAAAACTTCTGGACCACCTAGTTTACTGACTATAACTCTATTTGGCATAATTATTCTTTAAGTTTTTATATACTAATTCAAATTCTTTTAAACATTCTGGATTGGCTAATGATTCTTCATTTTCAATACTTTCACCATTAATTAATTTTTTAATTAAAATTTCAACTATTTTACCACTTCTAGTTCTAGGTATTTCACTAACAGCATATATTAGTGAGGGTATATGCTTGTAAGAAAGATTAATTTTTATTTCATTTATGATTTTAGATCTTAAATTTTCATTAAATTCATAATTATTATTCAAGACAACAAATAATATAATTTTTGTATCATTTTTTAATTTATATTCCACTGCAACTGCTTCCTGAACTTCTCTAATATTTTCAATTACTCTATAAATTTCTGCAGTACCTATTCTTACTCCTCCAGAATTTAGAGTTGCATCTGATCGACCATAAATTACATAACCATCATTTATAGTTTTTTCAATATAATCTCCATGATACCAAATGTTTTTATATTTACCAAAATAAGAATTAAAATATTTTTTATTATCAGGATCGTTCCAAAAATATAATGGCATTGATGGAAAAGATGATTTACATACTAGTTCCCCTTTTTGATTTTCGATTGAATTTCCTTTTTCATCAAATACATCAACATCCATTCCAAGAGCTTTACACTGAATTTCTCCACTATAGACATCCATTAACGGATTACCGGTAACAAAACACGAAACTAAATCAGTACCACCACTTATAGATTCAAGATGAATATTTGATTTGATATTTTCATAAACGTATTCAAATGATTCATTAACCAAAGGAGATCCTGTTGAAGCTAGCGTATTTAAACTATTTAATTTAAAACTTTCTTTAATTTTAATTTTATTATTTTTTAAAGTATCTAAATACTTTGCACCAGTGCCAAAAAAATTAATGTCTTCTTCTTCTGCTATTTCAAAAAGATGTTTATTATCGGGAATAAAAGGGGATCCATCATATAAAATTATTGTTGCTTTTGACGCCAAAGCAGAAACTAACCAATTCCACATCATCCAACCACAAGTAGTAAAATAAAAAACTCTATCTTTTTCATTAATATCACAATGTAGTACATGTTCTTTTTTATGTTGTATTAGCGCCCCGCCAGAACTGTGAACAATACATTTTGGTACTCCAGTAGTTCCACTCGAATAAAGAATATACAGTGGGTGATTAAAATTAAACTTTTCAAATTTACTATACGCAATTTCTTGTTGTAAAATCTTACACAAATTATCGTATTCAAAATCTAATTGATAATCTTGTTCATTAAATTCATATGGTATCAAAATAATTTTTTCTATACTTGGGATATTATATACAATATCTTTTATAATTTTTGTCGTATCAACTTTTTTATTGTTATAAAAATAATAATCTGAAAATAATAATACTTTTGGTTCAATTTGTTTAAATCTATCTATAATTGCTTTTTTACCAAAATCTGATGAACATGATGACCAAATAGCACCTAATTGTGCTGTAGATAAAAATGAAATTACAGTTTCAGGTACATTAGGAAGTATAGCAGCGATCCTATCATTTTTTTCAATGTTATTATTTTTTAAATAATTTGCAAATTTCAAAACTGCACTTTTTAACTCTCTCCAAGAGTAATTTCTTTTAATTTTTTTTTCAGAATGAAATATTATTGCATCATCATCATCATCTCTTGTTAAACAATTTTCAGCATAATTTATCTTACATTCATCAAAAAATTTATTATTAGTAAATTCAGGTGCTGATTTAAAAATTTTACCTTTTTTTTCACCAACAAAATTTGTGAAATCCCATACATTAGTCCAAAATTCATTTTTATGTTTTATGCTCCAATTATGCAAGTCTGCATAATTTTTTATATTTAAACTTTTATCTAGTTGATTAATAAACTTGTGGAGGTTTGTTTTTTTATTATTTGGAGACCACAACTTTATGTTGTGCATAACAATTTAATTCTTTTTTTGATCTTCTTTAAGAGATCTAACTCTGACAATAACATCAATATTATGCAATGAGAGACAAGCAGGAATAGAAGGTATATCAAGGTTAATATTTTTTGTAGGTATATCATGAATCTTACCTTCATCTTCAATATACAAATGATAATGAGATTTATTATTATTACAATAAAGTGATTTATTTTGATCAACAACTATTTCTCTAATTAATCCTAATGAGGTAAATTGTTTTAAGGTGTTATAAATTGTAGCCATAGAAATTTTTCTATCTTCTTTTTTTACTTCATCAAAAAGATTTTCAGCAGAAATATGCCTGTCACCTTTTTCAAAAATTAATTTAGCTAAAATTCTTCTTTGTTTTGTTGGTCTTATGCCACTTTCCTCTATTTTTTTCAGTGCGCGGCTGTAAGGACTTAAAGGATCAATTACTTTGTTTTCTATTCTCATAATATTATAATAAGTAATGAATTACATTTATTCTGCAATTTTTCTATATTTTTTTTTAGGTTTTCTCTTGTATATCCTTCAAAGACGCATTGTTTTTAATAAATCAGGACATCCAGGCGCACCAAAGGATTATAACTTGGATAATACAGAAGAAGTTTATATTAAAACTGAGGATAACTTAAAGCTGTTATCATGGTATCATAAAGGGAATAATTCACTCCCTTTAATAGTCTATTTTCATGGTAATTCTTTTCATATCGGAGATAGAGCATACAGAATCCAAAGGTATATCGAAAAAAATTGGAGCGTACTTTTAGTTTCCTGGAGAGGTTTTGGGGGTAACAAAGGAGATCCAACAGAAAAAAATTTATATAAAGATGCAGAAGCAGTATTAAAATGGATTAAGAATAATACTGAATTTAAATTCAAAGAATTAGTGATTTATGGAGAATCACTCGGATCTGGTGCTGCAGTAGAAATGGGCACAAAGTACGAATTTTTATCTATTGTTTTAGAAGCGCCATTTACATCTATCAATGATATTGCAAAAAAAAGATATAAAATATTTCCAACAAAATATTTAGTTAAAGATAAATTCGATAACTTCAGTAAAATTGATAAAATAACCTCGCCATTACTTATCATTAGTGGAAAAAAGGATGAAATTGTACCGCATGAACACAGTATTAAGCTTTATGATAAAGCAAAAGTAATAAAAAAGAGTGTTTTTATTGACGAAGCAATACACAATAATCTATATGATTTCGGGATTGAAAAAGAAGTAATTGGCTTTAACTTAAAACTATGGAAATAGATCTAACAACATCATATGTAGGCATTTTAAGCCTTATTGTATTTGTTCTTGCATATGCTGTTGTAATGGCAGAAGAATTTAGCCATTTAAGAAAATCTAAACCAGTTATTATTTCAGCTGCTGTAATATGGGGTATTATAGCTTTCCATTTTTCTTCTGATAAGCAATATGCCAAAGAAATTGAGTATGCTCTAGAGCATAATATCTTAGAATTTGCAGAACTTTTCCTTTTTCTTCTAGTTGCTATGACTTACATCAATGCTTTAGAAGAAAGAAAAGTTTTTGATGTAGTCAGATACCAATTAACATCAAGGGGATTTAGCTTTAGACAATTATTTATATTCACAGGTATAATTACTTTTTTCTTATCTCCTATAGCTGATAACTTAACAACTGCACTAGTAATGTGCTCTGTAGTAATGGCCTGTGGTAAAGGTAATACAAAATTTATATCGATCGGTTGTATTAATATAGTTGTTGCAGCAAATGCAGGTGGTGCTTTTAGTCCATTTGGAGATATAACTACCTTAATGGTATGGCAGGCTGGTATTGTCGAATTTTTTACATTTTTTAAAATATTTTTTCCTTCTGTAGTTAATTACATAATTCCTGCTGCAGTTATGTATTTCTTTATTCCAAATGAAAAACCACAAATTAGTTCTGATAGAGAATATATGAAAAGAGGCGGACGAGTAATTATCTTTTTAGGTTTGCTTACAATTTTTAGTGCTGTAAACTTCCATAATATTCTTCACTTGCCTCCAATGCTTGGCATGATGTTTGGTCTTGGTCTACTTGGGTTATATTCTTTTTATTTGCAAATTACACATGATCCATCTGTTGAAGATGAAAAATTTGATTTCTTTAGAAAAGTTTCAAGAGCTGAATGGGACACTTTATTATTTTTCTTTGGAGTTATTTTAAGTGTAGGTGGTTTAGGATTTATAGGTTACTTAACTGTTGTTTCAGAATTCTTATATATTGGTCTAGGCCCAACAATGGCCAATTCTATAGTGGGCGTTCTTTCAGCTATCGTAGATAATATACCAGTGATGTTTGCTGTAATTACTATGAGACCGGAAATGTCAATTGATCAATGGTTACTAGTTACATTAACAACAGGAGTGGGTGGCAGCCTTTTGTCAATTGGTTCAGCTGCAGGTGTAGCACTAATGGGGCAAGCGAGAGGATATTACACTTTTTTTGGACATTTAAAATGGACTCCAGTTATATTTATTGGTTATGTGGCAAGTATTTATCTGCACGTTTTAATGGCTGACTTGCCTTGGTAATTTAAATTATCAATTAATAAAAATATAATCATACTTAGTATTAAAATTACACCAGCTACAAAAGAAGCTTCGTTAAATTTATAGACACTAATCAATTTATATAAGTAAGATGGCAAGGTATCAAAGTTTTGATCTTTAAAAAATGATATTATTGTAAAATCACCAAAAGTAATAACCGTCGAAAATGCAAAAACAAAAATTATATTTTTCTTAATCATTGGTAGCAAGATAATAAAATAATTTCTAATGCTTATTCGGAAAGTTTGTTGAAAATTTTCAAAATTTAAAAATATATTTTTCAGATTATTAAAAAGTATTAATATAGAAAAGGGTAATAAGAAAAGACAATTTATCAAAACTATCACAAAATATTTAAAAAAATGCAGATATCTTAATTCACCTAATACAATAAAATAACCAAGGCTAAATATAATTGGAGAAATAATTATTATTGAAGAGCTTATTAAAAAAATTGATTGCTGAAAAATCATATTTTTATAATTTATTACAAGTATAGATGAAATTATAAATCCAGATATACTAACAATTATTCCTGTAGTAATTGAAATAATAAGAGAATTAAAAAAAGATTCTAAAAATTTTTCATTAATTAAAGAAAAATAAATACCATTATTTATAAAATGATAAATTACAGAAAGTATTGGAGAAAAAAGAAAAATCGAAAAAAATACAATTATTAAAAAATCTATAATTTTTATAGCTTTGTATTCTTTATGAGGATGAATAAAATTAATTTGATCTATTTCAAAAAAATTTGAACCTTTTAATTTGTAAAAACCAATAAATAAAAAAAATAAACATATAAAAATTTGTAAAAAACTGAGTAAAATTGCTTTATTAAAATTTAGTTCAAAAAGTGCATATTGATAAATTGCCACCTCAATTGTTGAATACATAGGTCCACCACCTAATGCCATTACTATTGCAAAACTTAAAAAACAAAGAGAGAATATTATTGAGAACACAGTAAAAAAATTTTGCCTTATATAAGGTATTTCTAATTTAAGAAGATTACCAAAAAAAGTAATGTTTAGAGAACTAGATATTTCATAATATTTTGAAGGAATACTATTTAAGGATTGAAAAAATAATCGGGTCGCAAATGGTGTATTTAGAAGTATATGGGCAATTAAAATTGCTTTTATTCCAAAAATTGTCTCTATTGATAAATTCTCGTACAAATTAAAATATGAGTTATAAAAACCATTATTTCCAAAGAGTTTAATAACTGCAAACACAATTAAGATTGTTGGTATCACAAAGCAAAACCCACAAAGTGAAATGATAAATTTAATAATTTTTAAATTCTTATGTCTATTTAAAGCTAATGCGAATGGAATAGCTAAAAAACAACTTAATAGTGCTGAAAGAAAAGCTTGATATAATGAAAAATAGATTAAACGATGCGTGTATGAATTTTGAAAAAAATTATAAATATTGTTTAAATCAAAGTTAATTTTTGAAAAAATACCTATGAAAGGTAATAGGATAATTAATCCAAAAATAAATAATACTGAATAATTATATTTATAATACAATTTATTTACGAGGCATTAAGCCACTCATCAATCCATTTTTCTTTATTCTTATTAATTTCTTTTGGATCCATTTGAATAAAGTTAGGAACATCTAATTTATCAAATGCTTCAGGTAAATCTTTTATATTTGTAATAGGATACATAATATTTGTTGATGGTATGACTGATTGAAATTCTTCTGATAACATAAAGTTAAGAAATTTATTTGCTAAATCTTTATTTTGTGAATTATTTAATATGCCTGCAAATTCAATTGTTATATAATTTCCCTCTTCAAAAGTTGTAGCAAGAATATCATACCTTTCTTCAAACATTATATGTGCGGCTGGAGATGTAGTATAACTTAAAACCATGTCAGCTTCTCCTGCCATAAAAAAATTATAATAGGCATCTGTCCAACCTTTGGTAACGGAAATAATTTTTTTATTTAATTTTTTCCATTCATCTCCAGCTTTATCTCCATATAATGCTTTCATCCAAGTTAATAATCCTAATCCAGGGGTAGAGGTTCTCGGGTCTTGAATTACAATTCTAGCATTAGTAGAATTAATTAACTCGTCCATTGATTTTGGCGGTGTTTCTAAATTTGCTTCATTATAAACAAAGGAAAAGTAGCCATAATTATATGGAACAAATTTATTAGTTTCCCATTTTAATGGTAAATTAATTAAGTTGTTTATGTCTTTGATATTATGAGATGTAAAAAGCCCAGATTGTTCAGCTAAATCAAATAAATTCATATCAAGACCTAAAACTATATCTGCCTTAGAAGTATCACCTTCTAAAATAACTTTATTCAATAATGTTGCAGCACTGTCTACAGCAACAAAATCTACATCTGCGTTATATTTTTCTTCAAATATTTTTTCAATTATGGGCCCAGGACCCCACTCTGAAACAAAAGAGTCGTAGGTATAAATAGTTAATTTCTCAGCATAGATTGAGAAAGAGATAAATAAAGTAGTAAAAAAAATTAGTAATGTTTTCATTTTTCCTCCGCTGGCATTATCCAGATCAGGTTAAAAGGGTATAAATCTCAGCATTTAAGCACCCCTAAAATTATTATAATAAATATTATTTTAGAAAACAAACATAAAAGAATTGTTTTTAGCTTATTTATGAATATAACAAATTTTTTTCGGGGAGTAGCGCAGCCTGGTAGCGCACCTGGTTTGGGACCAGGGGGTCGAAGGTTCGAATCCTTTCTCCCCGACCATTATTTAATTTTCTTCTTTAAAATTATCATATTTGCTTTAGTAAAATCTAAATGGATTTGAAACTAATATATGGCAATATGAGGGCTCTTTGTGAAGCTCCCCAGATGATGCTACATTACGCAGATATCCCGTATGAATACAAAATGGTATGGGATCATTATGGAAGTAGTTGGGCAGAAGTTAAAAAGGATATTATTTTTAATAGATTACCTATTTTAATAATAAATGAAGATAAATATCTTTGGCAAAGCAATACAATTATTCGATATCTCTCTAATTTAACAAAAACAAAACCTTCCGATGAATTTCAATTAGCGTACTGTGATGCTGTTTTTGAATCAACTCATGAAATGTTTTCTCCTTTGAACCCAACTATAAATATGACTTTTGGTGAAAAATATAATTCTAATAAAAAGAAACTTTTAGAAGATATTTTGCCAAATTCTTTAAATAATTTTGAAAAACTTTTACAAAATAGTTCAGGTAATTTTTTTATAGGCAATGATCCATTTTACTGTGATTTTAATGCTTATCATCATTTTTCAATGTGCTTAATATTAGATAAAAATATTTTCTCAAATTTTCCAAATTTAAAAAAATTTATTAATAATTTTGAAAAACTTAATAATGTTAAAAATTATTTAGATGGTAGACCAGAGTTGGTAGAACTAGGTAAGTCACCTCATTTTCTTATTGATGGAAAAAAAATTCCTACAGGTTTAAACCCAAATAAAAAGTATTAATTTATTTTGATTTTTAATGTTTAATTTTTACTCTACTGCAGGATTAATTTTTGGTAATGAAACTTCTCTTAATTCTTGTAGCCAGATTATTGATACATTGGGTAAAAATATATTTGTAGTATCTGATAGAGGTCTTACTGAATTAGGCTTGATTGAACCAACAATTAAAAAACTTAAAAAAAATTGTAATATTAAAATATTTAATGATGTTGAGTCTGATCCATCAAAAAAAACATTATTAAATGCATTTAGTGATGCAAGAGAATTTGAATCTACTGGAGTGTTAGGTTTTGGTGGGGGTTCATCTATGGATGTTGCAAAGCTTGTATCTTTACTTCTTGGATCAAATCAGCAAATCGAAACAATATGGGGTGTTAATAATGCAAAAGGCCCAAGGTTACCACTTGTACTCATTCCTACAACAGCAGGAACTGGATCAGAAGTTACACCAATTTCAATAATTACGATGGATGATAAAGAAAAAAAAGGAGTTTCTTCTAAATTTATATTACCTGATCTTGCAATTTTAGATCCATTGTTAACAACTAATTTACCCGCTAATATAACTGCATCAACCGGAATAGATGCAATGGTTCATGCAATTGAAGCTTTTACATCTATAAATTCAAACAATAATCCTGTATCAAAAATGTTATCTATAGAAGCACTCAAGCTTCTTGGCTCATCAATTAAAACTGCTGTATTTGATGGACATAATATAAATGCAAGATCAAATATGCTACTTGGATCAATGCTAGCAGGTAAAGCTTTTGCAAATTCTCCAGTAGCAGCAGTTCATGCATTAGCATATCCTATCGGAGGTTTATTTAATATTTCTCATGGGTTATCAAATTCTTTAGTTCTTACAAGTGTTATGAAATTCAACTCCAAAAATGAAGAAACAAAAAAAAATTATGCTCATCTTGCACCATACGTATTTAAAAATTTAGATAATAGTAAAAATGATGAGTTTTTGTGTAACAATTTTATAGATGGTTTAGAAAGATTGTGTAAGGAACTTAATTTACCTTATAGGCTTAGAGATTTAGAAATTCCTGAAGAAGCTTGTAAGTTGATGGCTAGTGAAGCAATGAAACAAACCAGATTATTAGTTAATAATCCTCGGAAAATTGAAGAATCTGATGCCTATAATATATATAAATCTGTTTGGTAGATTTTGTTTACTTATAAATTAATTTACCTATTTAATTAACATAGATCTTAATGATAAAATCAACAGTTAATCAATTTGCAAATTCTCTTGGATTAAATAAGGACGAATATATTCCAAAGGGAAAAGCTTCCTTTTCACTTTTTAAAATTGAAATTCTATCTGGATTAACTGTTGCAATAGCACTTGTACCAGAAGCAATTGCTTTCGCATTTGTAGCAGGTGTAACTCCACTTTCAGGATTATATGCTGCTTTTATTGTAGGATTAGTAACTGCAATTTTTGGTGGAAGACCTGGAATGATTTCTGGAGCAACAGGAGCATTGGCTGTGGTTATGGTGTCATTAGTATCGGAACATGGAGTCCAATACTTATTTGCCACTGTAATCCTTATGGGAATTTTACAATTTCTCGCAGGTATTTTTAAATTAGGAAAATTTATGCGCATGGTTCCTCAACCTGTAATGCTAGGTTTTGTAAACGGTTTAGCTATAGTAATTGGTTTATCCCAATTACATCAATTTCAAATATATAACTTTGATGGAACATTTACATGGATGTCAGGAGAAGTGCTTACATATTCTTTAGTATTAGTTTTCTTAACCATGTTAATCATATGGTACTTACCAAGGGTTACTAAATTCATTCCATCTACATTAGCTGCAATTCTTCTAGTTACTTTTCTAGTTTTACTTTTAGATTTACCCGTTCCAAGAGTAGGGGATTTAGCAAGTGTAGCAGGAGGGCTTCCAAATTTTTCTATTCCAACAGTTCCACTTAATTTAGATACTTTTTTCATTATTTTTCCTTATGCAATTATTTTGGCAGCTATTGGATTAATTGAAAGTCTCTTAACTCTTAATCTAGTAGGAGAAATAACAAACAAAAAGGGTGGGACAAGACAAGAATGTTTAGCGCAAGGTGTTGCTAACGGTATCACAGGCTTTTTTGGTGGTATGGGTGGCTGTGCTATGATTGGACAATCGATGATAAATGTAAAATCAGGAGGCAGAACAAGAATTGCTGGCATATCAGCAGCAATTTTTTTACTAATTTTTATTCTTTATACTTCAAATTTAATTGAACTTATTCCTATTGCATCATTAGTAGGGGTTATGTTTATGGTCGTAATTGGAACATTTGCTTGGAATTCACTAAAATTATTATTTGTTGTTCCTCGTTCGGATGCATTGGTAATTGTTTTAGTTACTTTAATAACTGTATTAGAAGATTTAGCTGTTGCTGTAGTTGCTGGAGTTATTATTAATGCATTAGTATTTGCTTGGAAATCTGCTTCAAGAATTAGAGCAATTGAGAGACAATCAAGAACAGAAAAGGGTGCTAAGGTATATGAAATTGAAGGACCTCTTTTTTTTAGTTCCACTAATAGTTTTTTAGAAATTTTTAAGCCTTCCGAAGATCCTAATTTAGTAATAATAGATTTTGCAAATTCAAAAGTTATTGATCAATCTGCTTTAAAAGCAATTGAGGATATTGCAGAAAGATATTCCAAATTAGGCAAACAAGTAAAGTTAAGACATCTTACGAAGGACTGCCACAGCCTTTTAAGAAAAACAGGTCAATTGATAGTTGATAGTGATGATGATCCTGATTATGGAATAGCTGTTGACTACGGCGTTAAATTAGGAATTTTTGGTAAATAACTAAAACTCTAATGATCCTTCAACAGAATACTGTAAAATATTTACAATCTCATCAACGTTTTTTGTAACAGCAAGTGCAGCTGCATCTACTTCTTTTAAAGCATGTTGATGTTCATCACTATGCATGATTATAAGAGATTTATTCAAGGCTGACGCATATCCTGCATCAAAAGCAGCATTCCATTGTTTATATTTCTCACCAAAACGCACTATAACTATATCTGATTTTTCAATCGAATTTCTAGTTCGTATAGCATTTATTTTGGCTCCTTTGTTATCGTGCCAAAATTTTTTTTCTTCATCACCAAGTATTTTTACACCAACATCATCTGATAATTCATGATCGGTAGTCGGGCTTGAAAATTCTATTTCTAAATTTTTTGATTTACATTTATCTATAATCTCATCTCGCCAATTAGTATGAATTTCACCAGATAAATAAACTTTTAATTTCATTTTTTAAATTAACCTAAGTATGCCGCGGTTAAAACTGGAAAACTTGTAAATCCGAAATTACCTACTTTTTCAGATTTATTTAATTGTTTTTTCCAATCATCTACTTTGTCTTCTGAAATACCTTGGCTTAAAGCAAATTTACTTAACATAGTTTCATAAAAAATTGCTGGTGAATTATTATCTCTATTTGTAATTAAATAAGATAAATTTTGAGAACTTATATTTTTATATCCAAGTTTTTTTAATTTACCATTTAAATCAAGTGGAAGCATTTGGTGAAAACAATGCGCTCTAAATGCTTCATGAATGAGATCATTAATTTCTTTTTCAGGTCCATAAAATCTAAAATAGTCCCAAAGAATTGAGACATTAACAAATTTAGAATTAGTTTTAGAAATTCTTTTTATTTCTTTTAAGGATGTATCTATATCTTCGATATATTCTAATGTTTGTGTAGCTGTAATTTTATCACATGATGCATCATCTATATTGATATCATCAGCAGTCGTACAAATAAGTTCCACATTATTTTGATCTTTACATTTATTGCTTGCAACATCTAATTGATCTTGACTTGGATCAATTCCTATTACTTTGCCTTGCTCTCCAACAGATAATGAAATTTCTTCGACTAAATGACCACCACCACATCCAATATCAATAACAGTTTCATTAGTCTCTAAATTTAAGGCATTTACAATAGCTAATCTTCGTGAGACTCCAGCATAACCATTCGCTATTTTCTGTTGAATAATACTAGTTTCATTATCAAATTTCATTTTCTTATTTTTCTTATATATTTTTTAGTTATATAAAAAATACATATAAATGGAATATCAAATAACAAAAATATTAATTATTTCTTTTTTTAGCTCGATATTGATTTCGTTATTTTTAAACACAAGATACATTATTTTTTTCAAAAAATTTTCAAAAAATAAAAAAATCTTATTAAATTTATTTATTTATTCTTTTTCTTTTTTGATATTAATTTTTATTAATTATTTATTGAGTCTTAATGGATTGACTTCTTTAATAATCTTCAATGCTGCAATCATTACACTTATATACTTTGAATTAGCTCTATATTTAGAAAAGGTTTTTTGGGATGATTTTTTAGGAAATTCACTCCCTAAATCGATCAATATGCTTATTAGTTTTGTTGTAATGATGAATTTTGGTTATTTTACTCTTATGTTTTACATAAAGATCTTAGATATTGATTATTTTGTCACATAAGTATCAATCTAGATTAATATACAAAATAGTTATAATTTTTATGAAATAATATTTTCATATTAATAAAATATTTATTATTAATAATTTAGTATGAATAAGGTTTTGTTTGTATTACATCAAAAAACTTCGGTTCCAGGAGATGTAGGAAATAAATTTAGAGATAGGGGATATGTATCTGAAATATGTAGACCGCCTTTAGGTGAAGAACTTCCTTTAAATATTAAACAATACTCAGCTATAGTTGTATTTGGTGCACCAGGAAGCATAAACGATGAAGATGAATATATAAATAAAGAATTAGAATGGATAAACAAAGTTATAAAAACTGACATTCCTTATCTTGGAATTTGTTTTGGAGCACAGTTATTAGCTAAATGTTTAGGTTCAGAAATAACAACTAATAAAGACGGACTTTCAGAAATTGGTTTTTATAAAATTGAACCAACTGAAAATGCAAAAAATCTTTTTAATTCTCAAAAAATTTTTTTTCAATTCCATTCTGAAGGATTTTCTCTTCCTACAGGCTGCGAGTTATTAGCAAGGGGTGATATTTTTAATAATCAAGCTTTCAAATATCAAAATTGTTATGCGCTCCAATTTCATCCAGAAGTAAATTTTAAACTTCATATGAGATGGCTGTATTTAGTGTTATTAAAAAATCCTAAAAAATTATTCGTCAAAGGTGCTCAAAATATATTTGTTCAACTTTATTATCGTTATAAATATAATAAAAATATATCAAATTGGTTAGATTCATTTTTAGATCAGTATTTTTTAAAAAAAACTTAAATGCTAATATAAGTGAAAATTAAAAACCTATATTTTTCACCTGTAAAATCTCTTTCTTTCAATAATGTAGATAACTTAGAGATAATTAAAAATATTGGTATAAAAAATGATCGAATATTTGCTTTCACTAATAATCTTAATCTTAAAGATATAGAATTAATAAAAAATAATCCTTTAAAACGAGAAATATACAAATTTTTATCATTAAAAAAATATCCTGAATTAAATCAATATAATTTTTTATTAGAAGATAATTTTTTAATACTAGAATTTGAAAATAAAATAATTTTAAAAACTGATATTGATAATCAACATGAAGTAAAAATCTTATGTAGTAAACTTGAGGATATTTTACCAAATATAAATAATATTAATTTATTAAAAGATAATATGAATCCTTTTTTTGATACAATGCCAAATAAATCAATATCATTAATAAATTTAAACAGTATTAAAGACCTTGAAAACCTATCTAATCATCAAGTTGAACATGAGCGTTTTAGAGGAAATATATATGTAGAAGATTTAGATAAATGGGAAGAAAGGAAGCTGGTAGGTAAAGTTTTATCAATCAGTGATATAAAATTTAAAGTTATTAAAGAAATTCCCAGATGTTCAGCAACTAACATTAAGCCCAAAACTTCTGATATAAATCTTAATATTCCTTTAAACCTAAAAAAAATATACAACCATATAAATTTAGGAATATATTTAGATCCTTTAAATGATGGTAAAATAAATAAAGGTGATCTTATTAAAATTAATGAATAAATTCTTATTAAATCATTCAGAAAAACTTACAGGATATCTATTAATTCTTCCTGCTGTTTTAATAATCAGTCTATTTGGAATTTTTCCTGTTTTTTTTGGAATGTACATGAGTGTACACAAGTGGAAAGTTTTTAAAGGGAGATTTTTAGGATTTGAGAATTACCAAAGAATACTTGGAGACATACCAGCTTTTTGGTTATTTGTTTTAGGATTATTATTGTTGATATTGAGTTACGGATTGTGGAGTGAATTTAAAAATAAAGTTAAAAGTAAAATCTATTTAGCATTTTTATCTTTAGCAATATTAATTATTGGAATAATATTAATTAATATCAACTGGGAAAAAATGCTTTTAACAGGTGATGAAGACTATCTTTACTCCCTTATTTATACTTTTTATTATTCATTTTTCACTATAATTTTTGAGGTTGGATTAGGATTAGTAATAGCATTTGCTCTGTACCAAAAACTAGCTGGTAAACAATTCTTTCAAATGATTTTACTATTTCCTTATATTACTCCTGCAGTAATGGGTGCTGCAGTATTTTTTTTAATATTTGGTAAAGCTGAAAATTCTTTTTTAAATCAGCTAATAGGAGTATTTGGTTTTGAGCCTCAAATGTGGTTATTTGATAAAAGACCCATTACCGAAGTTTTATTTGGAATAAAAATAGAAGGTCTACTAGCTGGGCCAAGTTTAGCTCTAATGTCATCAATCTTATATGGAATATGGTCTTATACTGGCTACTATGCAATAATTTTACTCGCGGGTTTATCAATTATTCCCTCTGATTTATATGAGGCTGCGAAAGCTGAAGGAGCTAGTAGATTGCAAACATTTATGAAAATTACCATACCACTATTAATGCCTATTATATTTTTTCTAATGTTGACTGGTTTTATAAATACCTTTCAAGCTTTCAATAGTATTTTTGTTATGCAAACTTCTTCTGCTGGAGATACAATGGATGTTGTTACAATAGAAATTTTTGATCATTTTTGGGGTAGAGTGAAATATGGTTATGCTGCAGCTGAAGGAGTAATTTTATTTATACTACTAAATATTTTAGCAATATCGCAATATGTAATTTTTAGAAAAAGGTTAAGCTATGACTAGAATTATTAATGCTGAAACAAGGATACCTTATTTAATTTTATTAATAGTTTTTATTATTTCAATTTACCCATTTTTTTACATGATTTCTACTTCATTGATGACAGCTGGAGAAGCATCGAATCAATATCTATTTCCAAAAAAATTGATGTTTGAAAATTATTATGAAGTTTGGACATCTAATAGATTCCAACGTTATACATTTAATAGTTTAATAATAAGCTCAATAATTGTGATTGGTGTTTTATTAACTAGTATTCCAGCAGCATACTCTTTTGCTAAAATAGAATTCCCATTTAAAAATATAATATTTTACATGTTGTTACTTTCATTAATGATCCCAGAAATCATTACATTATTACCTCATTTATTAATTATTAGAGGGGAAATTATTCCATTGCCATTTGGACCTTCTTGGATGAATAGCCTTCAAGGTTTAACAGTTCCATTTATGGGAAATATATTTGTAATTTTCTTATTAAGACAATATTTTAAAAAGATACCAAATGAATTATGGGATGCGGCAAGGCTTGATGGATCTTCTCATTTAAATTTTTTACTCAAGGTAGTAATCCCAATGAGTAAACCTATTATTGTGACAGTCTCTTTATTTACTTTTATTATAGCGTGGAATAGTTTTGCTTGGCCTTTACTTATATTAACTAGAGATGATTGGTATCCTGTAACAGTTTCTATCTATAGTTTTGTGAGAGAAGTGGGACCTAATTTTAATTTATTGATGGCTGCGTGCTTAATTGCAATTTTTCCAATTTTAGTATTATACTTTTTTACTCAGAAGTTATTCATAGAAAGTATATCAAACTTTGGATTAAAAGAATAAATCAGTAAATTTTTTGTAACAAAACTTTAATTTTACCTCTATATTAAAAAAATATTTTTACGGGGTGATTATGAAATTTTATAAATATGTTTTAAATTTCTTCTTAGCTTCTTTATTTTTTATCTCCTCGCAATCATTCGCAATTACTGCACAAGATATTGAAAATGCAGATCCTTCAGGTCAAACTGTTGAATTCTGGGTTCAATATTCAGATGAAAGATTAGATGCAATGATGGCAAGAGCTGAAAGATTTGAAGCTGAAACAGGAATCAAAGTTAATGTTGTTCACAAAGGGCATTATGGAAAAGTTCAATCCGCAATGATGTCTGCTGCAGGAACAAAAGATATAGCAGACGTTGCAAGAGGTTATGGTAATGCTGCTGCAGATATGTACTTAATTGG
This sequence comes from uncultured Alphaproteobacteria bacterium, assembly GCA_902538155.1. Taxonomy (GTDB): domain Bacteria; phylum Pseudomonadota; class Alphaproteobacteria; order HIMB59; genus CACPNW01. The sequence goes on along the minus strand of CACBDX010000001.1, from coordinate 45,949 downwards.
CGCTGCAATTGATCAAAATATTTTAGCAAATAGTAAAAAATGGGGTGTTTCTCAAGATGATATAGAAGATTGGGGTGCAAACTGGACTGTTGGCTTTTCACCATATTTTGATGGAAATCCAAAATTATTACATGAAGTTGGAAAATCAATAGAGATCCTTTATTACAATGCAGATTGGTTAAAGGAACTAGGTTTAGATGCTCCTAAAACTCCTGCTGATTTTGCGGAAGCAGCATGTGCTGCAACCAATCAAGATTATAGCGGTAAGATGGGTGAAGACGTTCCAAGTTATGGATATGAAATAGATACAGATGCAAGTAACTTTGCAGCATGGGTATTTGCGCATGGGGGCGATGTATTTGACTATGATAATGGTCAGTATATTTACAATGGCCCAAAAGCCATTGAAGCTATGAAATTCATTCAAGATATGGCTAATAAAGGATGCGCAATAGTTGCAAGAGGTAAATACACTGACCAGCAATACTTAGGACAAGGTTCTGTTTTATTTGCTGCAGGATCTACTTCTGGTATCACTTATTTTCAGAAAGCCATTGAAGAGGGTTACAATGGTAATTGGGATGTAGCTCCATTATCATACACCACTAGTGAACCAGTGCTTAACTTATATGGTGGTGGTTTAATTATGGGAAATTCAGGTGATGCTAATAGAATGGTAGCAGCATATCAGTGGATGAAATATATTTCTAACACTGAGAACTCAGCAGTTTGGTCAACTGAAAGTGGATATGGTTTTGTTAGAACTTCTTCTGCAGATCATCCATTAATTGCTGAAAAAAGAGCTGAATTACATCAATATGATAAATCATTAACAATGGTTCAATACGGAAAGGGTGAACCATCAGTTCCTGGTTATTATTCAGTTAGAGGTGAGGTTGAAAAAGCTTATGCAGCAATCATTAATGGTGATGATATCATTTCAACATTAAATCAATTAAATGAAGATGCTAATGCAATATTAGCAGATGCAACTGCAGAGTAGTTTAATTATTTTACTTTTATTAAGGGTGGTTTATACCACCCTTTTTTTATGATAATTGTTTGTTCTCTTAATGATTTACCTAATGTGTGTGAAAGCATACAGCCAAAATATGTTGTATCAGTAATTGATCCAGGATATGCACCAGAAACACCCAAGGGTGTAAAAAATCATTTAAAGCTTGGATTTGACGATATTATTGAAATTAGTAGCAGTAATAAAATATTTAGATTGAATACTGATGAAATACCACAAATTCTTCCTGCGGAAGAGCATGTAAATTCAATAGCTAATTTTACTTCTACATATGCTTATGATGAAGATATTGTTATTCATTGTTGGTGTGGTGTGTCAAGATCAATGGCAACAGCTACTTATTTACTATGTAGAGAAAACAAAACTAATATTGAAAATACAATTAAATATATTCGTAATATTGCACCACATGCAAATCCAAATAAATTATTGATAAATCACTTTGAAAAAAAATTAGGTGTTAGCAATCAAATCTCAAAATCATTTTTAAAATTCCCTTATACTAAAACATACGATTGTTCTTCAAATTTTGCACCTGTTACTTTATTTGATATAAAAGACATTGAAAAAAACTAATGAAAGAATACGTTCGAACAATTGCTGATTATCCTGTTAAAGGAATTCAATTCAGAGATATTACAACATTGTTACAAAATGCAGGTCACTTTAAACAAGTCATTGATGACATGGTAAAACCATGGCAAAATAAAAAAATAGATGCAGTTTTAAGCATAGAATCACGTGGATTTATAATGGCAGGAGCAATAGCTTATTTTTTAAATGCAGCATTTGTTCCTTTGAGAAAGCCTCATAAACTTCCTTTTGATACTTTCAAAACTTCATACGACTTAGAATATGGATCAACTGAAATGCATATTCATACAGACGCATTAGATGGTCATAAAGATTTACTAATTATTGATGATCTTTTAGCAACAGGTGGAACCGCACTTGCGGCAGTAGAATTAATTAAAAAGTTTGAAGACAAAAATATTGTTGGTGCAGGTTTTATAATAAATCTACCTGATTTAAGTGGTGATAAAAAACTAATTGAAAAAGGAATTGAGATACATTCTTTAATGGAGTTTTAAATGAGAAATGCTGTTATTGTGGGTTACAAAAGATCACCCTTCACTTTTGCTCGTAAAGGCGAAATGGCTAATATAAGACCAGAAGACATTCTATCACAAACTATAAATCAATTACTTAATGAAATTCAAATTAATAAAAATGACATAGAGGACATTATTACTGGTTGTGCGTATCCTGAAGGAGCACAAGGTAATAATATCGCTAAAATTGTTTCTTTCATGACAGATATGCCAGAACATGTAGCAGGTATGACAGTTAACAGATGGTGCGGTTCTTCAATGCAAGCCATTCATGATGCAACTGGTGCGATTGCAATTAACTCTGGAGACGTTTTTTTATGTTGCGGTGTAGAAAGTATGACATTTATACCTATGAATGGATTAACATACGATCCTCATCCTCAATTAAGTAAAGATAACCCAAATGTATATATGTCTATGGGTATTACGGCTGAAAATGTTGCAAAAAAATTTGATATTTCTCGAAAAGAGCAACAAGATTTTGCTATTAGTAGTCATACTAAAGCTAATTCAGCTCGAGAAACAAACATGTTCGACAACGAAATTGTTTCTATTATGAATAATGATCAAATAATTGATAAAGATGGGGGAATTCGACCTAACACCTCACATGAAATTTTAGATGGGTTAAAACTTGCTTTTGATGAGAATGGAACAGTAACAGCTGGCACAGCCTCACCATTAACAGATGGTGCATCAGCAGTAATTGTGTGTGAGGAAGAATATGCCAAAAAAAATAATCTAAATATTTTAGCTCGTATCAAATCTACAGCTGTAGTCGGTTGTCCACCAGAATTAATGGGTCTTGGCCCAATTAATGCATCCAAAAAAGCTCTTAAAAGAGCTAATTTATCTATTACCGATATTGATATTGTGGAACTAAATGAGGCATTTGCTTCTCAATCTTTAGCATGTATTAAAGAATTAAATATGGACATAAATAAAGTAAATATACATGGTGGAGCAATAGCATTAGGCCACCCTTTAGGTGCTACTGGAGCAAGGATTACTGGTAAAGTTGCAACTTTATTGCAAAATAATAATAAAAAGTATGGATTAGCGACACAATGCATAGGTTTAGGTCAAGGTATTGCAACTGTGTTAGAAAATATTAATTAAATATCATGCAAATTTATAAAACACCGCTACGTGAGTTTAAATTTCTAATTGAAGATTTTTTAAATCTTAAGGAAAGTCAAACATTAAAAAAATTAGATTTAGAAACAAGCGATCTAATGCTTATTATTGAAGAAGCAGCAAAACTATGTGAAGAAACCTTACTCCCACTTAATCAAAGTGGAGATAGTGAAGGATGTTCTTTTAATAATGGAGTTGTGACAGCGCCAAAAGGATTCAAAGAAGCTTATAAAACTTTTTCTGAAAATGGCTGGCAGGGACTGAAAGTAAAAGAGGAATTTGGTGGTCAAAACCTACCTTATATTATGAATATGATTTTAGATGAAATGATCAGCTCTACTAATATGTCATTTGGTCTTTATCCAGGTCTTACCGCAAATGCAATTGATGCAATTGAAAAGAGTGCTAATGAAGATTTGAAAAATACTTATTTGCCAAATTTAACTAGTGGTAAGTGGACAGGAACAATGAATTTAACTGAACCTCAATGTGGAACAGATCTTGGATTAAGTAAAACAATGGCAACACCATTGGATGATGGAAGTTATAGCATTACTGGTACCAAAATTTTTATTACATGTGGAGAGCATGATCTAAGTGATAATATTATTCATTTAGTACTAGCAAGAACACCAAATGCACCCCCTGGTATAAAAGGTATAAGTTTATTCTTGGTTCCTAAATTTTTACCAAATGAAAGTGGTGATTTTGTTGAAAGAAATAAAGTTGAATGTGGATCAATAGAAAAGAAAATGGGTATTCATGCTAGTCCAACCTGCGTAATGCATTACAATGAAGCTAGGGGCTGGCTAGTAGGCGATATTAATAAAGGAATGAGAGCGATGTTTATCATGATGAATGGAGCTCGTTTATTTGTAGGTATACAAGGCTTAGGTTTGTCAGAAACTGCTTATCAATCAGCACTTTATTATTCGAAAGAGCGTTTACAAGGAAAATTATCTTCCAGCAATCAAGTTGCTGATCCTATAATTGTTCATCCTGAAATAAGAAAAAACTTATTGTATATAAAGTCCATTAATGAAGCAGTTAGAGGTTTAACTTTATTGGCTGGAAATCACTTTGATAATATTGAAAATTCTTCAGATGATAAAGAAAAGAAATTATCTGAAAATTTTATAGCACTCATGACACCAATTATTAAATCGTATGCTTCAGATAAATCTGTAGAAAATACAAATCGAGCTATGCAAATCTATGGTGGTCATGGCTTCATTACTGATCATGGAATGGAACAATTAGTAAGAGATGCCAGAATTACAACAATCTATGAAGGAACAAACGGTATTCAGGCTTTAGATTTAATAGGAAGAAAATTACAAACTGATAATGGTGTATTATTTAATGAATTTTTTACGATGATAGATAGTTATCAGGGTAAAATTAATAATAATCAAGGTATGAAAAAATATATTGATTTATTCATACCTGCATATGATTCTTATAAAAGTATTTTTGAATATATTAAATCGTTAAATGATGAAAACGAAATTAATTCTCATGCTGTAGAATTTTTAAATTTATCTTCTTTGATTTCTCTAGGTTATATTTGGTTACAGTATATTGAAATTTCATTAGCAAAATTAGAAAAGAAAGATGAAAGTTTTTATAAATCTAAAATTGAAACTGGTAATTTTTTTTTAACTAAATTATTAAGTGAAACACAAGTTCTTTGTCAAAATATAAAATCCGGTGGAAAATACTACAATGATTATAATGATAAATATTTCGAAACTGCAATTTAATGACTATAAAAATTTATAAACCTTCTAAAACTTCTATGCAATCAGGTTTTAAAAAAACAAAATTATGGTTAGCGGAATATATTTCTGAAGCTGAAAAAGTAAAAGATTCTTTAATGGGGTGGAATAGTTCATTAGACACCAAATCTCAGATAAAACTTTTTTTTGATACTAAAGAACAAGCTATTGAATGGGCAAAAAAAAATAATTATCAATATTTTGTCGAAGAACCAAAGCAAAGAAAAATTAAACCTAAAAGTTATGCTTCAAATTTTGATACAAATAGAAAAGAACCTTGGACACATTAAGTATAATTTCTTTCTTTATTTTTTAGACTATGATAAATGCAAATTATGCGCCCGTAGCTCAGTGGATAGAGCAACCGCCTTCTAAGCGGTAGGTCAAATGTTCGAATCATTTCGGGCGCGCCACCTAAATGTAATTATTTATTATGATAAATAATATATTTTCTAAATTTTTATTAAGATTTTTTCTTCTTTTGTTTTGTTCCTTTTTTATTCTGGAAATATTTATTAGAGTTGTTGATGAAAATTGCTATTCATTTTTCCCAGTCTATATTGAAAATGAAATAGAAACATTGCCAAAAAATAAAAATTTTTGTGCGAAATATACTGGTCATCCTAAAGCATCTTATTCAATAGATGATTATGGCTTAAGAGTAAAAAATAATAAGATTAAAAATAATCAAAACACTTATTTATTAATTGGAGATAGCCAAGCAATGGGATATGGGATTAATTTTGATGATCATTTTCTTCATAAATATCTAACTTTTAATAAGAATGCTCATTTAGAAATACTAGCTTCACCAACTTTTAGATTGCAAAGTTTAAATAATTTTAAAAAAGTTAATAATGACTTTAACTTTCAAAAATATGAAAAAATATTTTTCTTTTTAAATATATGGGTAGATATTGATAGATTTGTGTTGAGTTGGGATGAAAATTGGAGAATAAAAAACAAAAAATTTGATATTGAGATTAGTAAATATTTTAGATCATACGAATATATAAAAAAAATTTTAAAATTTTCAAAAAAAAGAAAAGGTCAACCGTATAATTTATATTTTAATTTTCTAACTGATGATGAAATAGAATATTTAATATATTCAATAGTAGATCAATATAAATTATTTATTGATACAAATTCTATTAAACAATATGAATTTATTATATTACCACCTGCCTGGTATTTTGATAAAAACCAGTTAAAGAAATTTAATTATGGTTTTAAAAATGAAGAATTTTTAAATTTATTTAATGATTATGACTACTATTATAATAAAATGAAGAATAATTTAGAAATCCTTTCTAAAAAATTTAAAAAAGGTGGGATCAATTATATTTTAATTGATCAACTAGATAATCCAAAAACTAGTTTTCTTAAAACTGACTATCATTTAAATGAAAATGGCCATGATGAAGTATTTAAAAAATTTTAGATTATTATTTTTAATATTTTTTGTTTCAAAAACAGTTTTTGCTAATCAAAATGATGTATATTTTATTAATTCAATGACCAATAGTGTAATTGAAATAGATCAATCTTCACTTAAAAATTATTTGGATAAGAAAAATTTAAATCTAATTAGCTATTCTGACAATATAAATTCGATCTTTGATCAAGCTGATATTTATGAAGAGATTACTCAACTAAATACAAATAGAAAAATAATTTTTGTTGATAAATATTATTTAGAATCAATATTATTTGAGGCTGATTATTTTTTATTATCTTGTTCTAGAGACCAATTAATATGCAATGAAAAAAAAAGGATTACTTATAATCAAATGTTTCATCCTTTAATCAACATTCTTCATGAAAGATTATTAAATTTATATTTTAATCATTATGATCAAAATTTACTATTAATTTTCAATAATATATCAAATGACACTTTACTTAGAAAATATTTTACAATAAATTCAATTTTATTTAAGGATAATAATTACTGTATTGTAGAATCTTTGATTAAAATTGAAAGTTGTATTAATGAATTTGTTCGTAAGTAGATTAAAACAAGTTTTTATTTTTTTGTTTTTTTCAGTTATTTTTATTAATGTAAACTTTGCTAAGGCTGACTCCCATGATGAATTAAGTGAAAATTTGAAACAAAGCCTTACAAAAGTTATTAATGAAAATGTTTCTAAAGATTTACAAAAAGCAATAGCAAAATATGCAAGTGTAATTTCAAAAAAATTAGCTGAAGATGAAAAAGAAGATGAAAGAAAAAAATTACTAAAATCGACACAGAGATTAATTTCTATTGCTACCGGCGAAGCAGATGATTGGAACTCAGCTTTTGATATAATTAGTGAATTATTAATAATTATAAATATAATTAATCCTTATATTTTAGATGAAATGAGTAATCAAAATATTCCAAACGATCTTCAAATTAATGCTTGGTTAGCTTTTGATGATCTAGAAACAGGTTTAGTTATTTATGATGAAGATGTAATAAAAAGATCTCTTAAGGTCATAAGTGAAGCGTTAGTAGCTGATAGTATAACAGAAGCTAGTCAAGAAGTAGCAGACAATGAAACTGAAACAGAGAATGGACAAAATAATAAAAGTAAAAAAGCTAATTACAATGTTGATGATACAAATGAGGTAATAGGTAAAGTGCAAAAATCAGGAAAAAAAGGTTTTTTTCAAGACGATACACAACTTAAAAAAAGAAACAAAATTTCCACTAATAGTTTATTGGAGTGTAAACAATCTTCAACAGGGTGCCAATTTATATTAGATAAAAAGACATCTTTTTATTTAAAAAATAATACAAAAATTATTATAAATTCTTATTATGTTGATGCAGATGGTACTCAATTCATCAAAGCCTGTCTTCTTGAAGGAGGATTTTATTTTAAAACTTTAAGAAAGACAAATTCACAAGTTATCATTAATATAAAAAATGAAGGTGAAAATTTTTATGATGCTATAATTTCTCAAGGTACTGATGCAAAATTAGGAGTGCTAAAAGAAAATAATAATGTTCTAGATGTGGTTAATGGTGGCGCTACAAATGTTAGTAAATTTAGATTCTTTTCTGAGAATGCTGACACGAAACTACAAAATATTAATATTTCAAATGTTGAAGATGTCCAAAATATGTTTGAAACTCCTATAACTAATATTCTTCCGTCTATAACAAATGCCTATGGAGATCCTTGTATTAATCCAAATTTTGGTAATATATCTATTAAAGTACAAGAAACAAATACAAGTAAATGTACTCATACTCATGCTCATGATGAGAATGAACAGCATGAAGATGATTATGATGAAGGAAAATATGATTTAGGTGAGAATTGTAATGCAGATATAGTAATTCCATATATAATCTGCCCTGATAATTGGACATGTACTATAGGTGGACAGGATCCAAAAAAAGATCCAAATGTTAATCCAAATCCAAATGTCGACCCAGGTGATGATCATCACTTAGGATAATATAACTAAGTTTTAATGGCATCATTTAATTTCAAATCCATATTTAAAAAAATTAATAAAAAAAATAATTCCTTAAATAATCAAGAATCTGATTTTTTGAATAATTTTGGTTTAGCTGAATTTGGAAGTGCTTTAGATATGCTTGCGGCTGCTGAATTAACTACAACTAATAAATTAAAAAAAGGGTATTTAAATCACGCCATAGATGAATTCAGGCACGCGCAATTATTTTTTAATCATGCCAAAAATTTAATTAATAATTCTAATAATAATTCCGCTAATGTTTCTGGTATTGCTGAAATTGGCGAAAGAATAAGATATCTAAATTTCATTGGAGAAAAACCAATTTACAGTGAATTAAATGAGCTTGATTTTATTAATTTTGTAATGATATCAGAAGCTGCAGCAGAGAAATATTTTACAAAACTCTCGAATAATAAAAATTTTAATTCTGAAACAAGAGCTCTATTCTCGTTAATAGCTAAAGAGGAAGGTCATCATGTTTTATATGCAAAAAAAGAGTTAGAAAAGAGACGAAAGAACGGTGTTAAAGGAATATATAAATCTTATCTTTATATTAAATGGTTTCGATTTAAAACTGATTTACTTTCTAATACGAGAAAAATTTGGACAAAAATTGGAGATTTAATACTTGCATTAATATTTTTCATTTTTATTCCAATAAATAAAGTGTTTTTTAAAAAAAATTACAAATTTAATACATACGATCCTCGATCTATGATATGAATAAATATGTCCTTGGAATATCGTGTTACTTCCATGACTCCTCTGTCTCTTTAGTTAAAAATGGTAAAATAATATCCGCAGTCCAAGAAGAGCGTTTTACTGGAATAAAAGGTGATTCATCATTTCCTTCAAGATCAATTGAGTGGTGTTTAAATACAAATAATCTTAAAATTTCTGATATAAGTTACATTGTTTTTTACGAAAAACCTCTTAAAAAATTTCTTCGTATCTTAAATTCTTCAATAGAATATTTTCCTAAATCAAGAAGTTTTTTTGTTTCACAAATGAAAAGATGGTTATCAGAAAAAATATGGACAAAAACCAATATTGTTAAAAAATTAAAATTTTCTTCAGATAAAATATTATTTTGTCAACATCACTTATCGCATGCTTCTAGTATTTATTATACGAATAACCTAAGTCATAGTTGTATCATGGTTAATGATGGTATTGGAGAAGATCAAAGTTTTTCTATATGGTCAGGAGAAAAAAATAAAATTAAATTACTAGATGAAATTTTATTTCCTCAATCTTTAGGTTTATTTTATTCAACAATGACGTCTTTTCTTGGGCATCAAATAAATGAAGGGGAAAATAAAGTCATGAGTATGTCTGCTTATGGTAATAATTCCTTCGATAATGAATTAAATAAAGTCATATCAACTTCAGACAAAAAAATTTTTAATCAAAATATGGATTATTTTGAATATCAATTTAGTCTATATAATAATTTTTCAAATAAACTTACTAATTTACTAGGAGATCCTAGAACACCTAACACTGAATTTTTAAATAAAGATCTCGTTCTTTCTAATGATAAATCTAAAAAATATGCACACATTGCTTACTCTACTCAAAAAATCACAGAAGACATAATTGAAAGACAATCTAATCATGCATATGAAATTTTTCCTTCAGATAATATTTGTTTATCAGGAGGTGTACATTTAAATTGTAAAGCAAATAATGAGTCATTTAAAAATTCTAAATTTAAAAACATCTATATTAATTTCTGCCCTTCAGACTCTGGTGGTTCTATAGGTGCTTCATTGTGGGCTTGGAATAATGTAATAGAAAAAAATGAAAATATATTAAATCAAAATGTATATTTAGGTCCTTCTTTTGATAATGAATTCATTGAAGATACTCTAAAAGATCTAAAAATTAGCTACACTAAATTTAATACTACCAAAGAATTACTTTCAGATGCTGCAAATTATTTACTTAAAGATAAAATAATATGTTGGTTTCAGGGTAAACTAGAGTTTGGAAAAAGAGCTCTTGGGAATAGATCGATATTAGCAAGACCTGATAATAAAAAATTATCTCAAAAAATAAATAATGTTATTAAATATAGAGAGTCTTACCAACCATTTGCATCATCCATTTTATATGAAAAGGCTGAAGAATTTTTTGAAATCGATAGTAAATTTAAAAATAGTTACAAATATATGAGTGTTATTGCTTACGACAATAAAAAAAATACTAATAAACTTGAAGGAGTTTTGCATGTAGATAATTCCTGTAGAATACAATTAGTAGAAGAAGCCGATAATAGTTTATATTATAATTTAATAAAAAATTTTTTTAATTTATCAAATATACCTCTTTTACTGAATACTTCATTAAATTTAAAGGGAGAACCAATTGTTGATAATCCAATAAAAGCAATTTCAACTTTTTTAAGATCAAATTGTGACTTAATGTATATCGGTAATTTTAAAATTTATCAGAATGATTAATTTTATAAAAAGTTTTATTTCTAGAATTGAAACATTTTTTCAACTATTTTCATTTGTTTTTAAAAACCTTGATTTTGGAAAACTATTACTAATCTTTGCCTTATTTATTGCATCAATTTTATTTTTAATATTTAAACTATTTGAATTTATGGCGCCGTTTACGTATTTAGCTTTATAGTTTTAATCTAAATTTAAATATTATTAAGAAAATGATATTCCAATATAGTAAGTAATAATGTTTGAATTATTTCAAATATTAGAATTTTGCAGCATCTTCATCTATGAATGCATTAAAAGAAACTGATCTTCTTTCCTCATCAGAAAAGAACGGATAGACTGTATGCATCATATAACTTGGAAATATAAATAAATCTCCAACCTCGGGCTTTACATCATAAACGGATGAAACTAAAAGTTGTGTCGATCCATGTATAAATGCGATTTTTCCATTCTTATTTTGAGCTTTGTATGATGAGCCTAAGTCCTTTGGCATTTTTGTGTACATTACTCCTGACAAATGGCCATCATGCCAATGGATTGGATTATAGTCACTCTCAAACTGACAAACAGCCCAACTAGATTTTAAATCAAATTTCTTAATTTCTTTTTGTAATGTTGATTTAACAAAATTAAATACAAATTTATAAAGAACATCTTTTAAATTTTGATCAATAAATTCTTTTGTTAATCTAATTTCATATTTAATTTCACCTGCTAATTGTTTGCCATGGTATAATTCATCAATTTTATTTTCATCTTTCAATATTTCATCAATATGATTGTTAAGTGTAGTTATTGTATCATCTGATAATTTATATTTGCCTATAGCTGGTGAAAATGGTCGTATAATTTGACCTTGAATCATGCTTTCGTTCATATTTTATTAACTTTAATTATATTAAATATTATAATATAGTTAAATAAAATGAAATATAATTTAAATTGTCATTGTAGAGCGGTTCAATTAGAAGTTTTAACAGACTTAGAAATTATTAAACAGTGTAACTGTTCTATTTGTATAAGAAAAAACGCAAAAATGTGTATGGTCCCTAAAGAAGCAATAAATATTCTTAAAGGAAAAGAAAACTTAACTTCTTACAAATTTAATACAATGATTGCTGAACATTTTTTTTGTAAGATTTGTGGCATCTATACTCATCATTATAGAAGAAGTGATCCAAATGGAGCAGCAATAAATATTGGGTGTATAGATTCAATTGATCCTTTTAAATATGATGCTGACTTTATTGATATGAAAAATAAATAATTTTATGTCGTTTGAATTTTTAATTTCGAAAATTCAAAAAAATAATTTTTTACTCATAGGTAGAGCTGGGATTGATATTTATCCTGATCCACCAGGTACTAAAACTGAAAATGCCAAATCCTTTGTTACTCATCTTGGAGGATCTTCTGCAAATATGGGTGTCCAATTAACTTTATTTGGAGGTAATTGTAATTTACTGACCAGAGTATCTGATGATGCTTTAGGCAAATTGGCTATTAATCAACTAAATCATTATGGTGTTAAGAATAAATTAGTAAAACTTGAAAAAAATGAATCAAGAATTTCTTTTGCTATTGTTGAGACCACAGTTAAAGATCATCAATCAATTATTTATAGACATAAAGCTTCTGATTTATTTTTAAATAAAGATGATGTTGAAAATGCTAATATAAAAAATTTTGATTGTTTATTAATTACTGGAACTTCTTTAGCAGCTGAGCCTTCGAGAAGCGCTACTTTATATGCTTTAGATATAGCAAATAAAAATAATATTCCTGTAATTATGGACATAGATTATAGACCATATACTTGGGAGTCATCAAAAAAAGCAAAAGAAGTTTACAATTTAGCAGCATGTAAATGCAGCGGTGTAATTGGAAATGATGATGAGTTTGGAGTATTAGCTGGTGATTATAACAATGGTTTGGATCATGCTAGACAATTAGCTAAAAACGTAAGCTTAATTATTTATAAAAAAGGTGAAAAAGGCTCCATTACTTTTGCAATGAACAAAGTAATTAAAAAGGGAATATTTCCCGTTAAGCCCTTGAAACCAACTGGAGCCGGTGATGCATTTATGGGTTCATTAATTGGATCAATTTTACAGACTAATGATTTAGAAAAATCTATAGAAATAGGTTCAGCCGCTGCAGCTATTGTAGTAACAAAAGTTGGTTGTGCGCCAGCAATGCCAAATTTAAATGAAATTTTAGAGTTTATGAAATATAATAAAATTAATGAAGGAGAATAATATGCATATTCCGCCATTTGATAATAAGAACAAGCCAATTGTAGATATTGAAGACAGTAGAGTTCCTTTAAATTATTTTAACATTGTAAAATTAAATAAAGATCAATCTTTTGAATATCAAACACCTGGTTATGAAACATGTATAGTACCTGCTACTGGGACAATTAATGTAGAAATTGAAGGAATAAAAGTTGAGTCATTAGGTACTAGAACAGTTGATGTGTGGGATGGAGAACCAGAAGGTGTTTATGTTCCATCTAATACAAAAGCTCAATTTACATCTTTAGTAGATAATTCAGAAATTTTTATTGCTGGCGCAAAGTATGATAAAACACTGGAACCATTTGCTGTTCGAACAAATGAAATTGATTTAGTTCAGTATGGCTCAGATGACACAAAAACTCATAGAAAAATTAAACATATTTTAGGTGCTAAGCATCACGATAAAGTTGGAAGATTGCTTTGTAATGAACTTTATACTGTAGGGCAGGGAGGTTGGTCGGGCTTTCCACCTCATAAGCATGATACAGATCGTTTACCTGATGAAACTAGACATGATGAAACATATAATTACAGATTTAAACCTAATAATGGATTTGGTTTTCAGCTGTTTCAGCAAGTTGAGGATAAAGTTGGTAAAGCTGAACATATAATTGATGGGTCAACCATTATGATTAGAACAGGCTATCATCCTTGTGTGGTGGCACCTGGGTATGAGATGTATTATTTTACTATTCTTGGAGGACTATCTCAAAGATCTCTTGTCCAATTTTTTCAACCTGATCATGCTTATCAAGTAGAAACAATTCCAGGTATTAAGGATATGATTGCTAAATACAAATAAATGACAGCTGTAAATTTAAAAAAAATTTTAAATGATGCAAATAAAAATAATTATGCTGTAGCAGGTTTAGTTGTACTAGGCTGGGATGATGCCTTAGCTTTTACTCAAGCCGCTGATGAAACTGGAATTCCGATTATATTGCAAGCTGGCCCTTCATGTAGAGCGCATACACCAATTTCTATATTAGGAAAAATGTTTAGATACTTAGCAAGCCAAACAGAAACGAATATTTGTTGTCATGTTGATCATGGATATACTTTAGATGAATGTTATGAAGGGATTGATAGTGGCTTTACTTCTGTAATGTTTGATGGTTCTAAATTAACTTTAAAAGAAAATATAAAAATTAGTAATAAAATTGCTTCAAGAGCTCACAAATATAATATTTCTGTTGAGGGAGAAATAGGTTTTGTAGGTTATGATAATGGTAAAATTTCAGAAGGTACTAATATTGAAGATGCAGTATCTTTTGCAAACAAAAGTAATATTGATGCAATGGCAATTTCAGTTGGTAATACCCATTTACAAACTTCAAAAAAAGCAAGTATTGATTTCAACAAAATTAATTTAATTGAATCAAAAACAAAAATCCCTTTAGTTCTTCATGGTAGCAGCGGCATTCCCGTAGAGCAAAGAAAAAAACTAGCAAGAAAAACAAAAGTAGCAAAACTAAATATTGGCACTGAAATTAGAATGACATTTGGGGAAGCTTTGAGAAAAAATCTCAAAAATAATCCTAAAACATATGATAGATTGCAATTACTAAAACCTACGATTAAAGATTTAACAAAAGTTACAAAAAAAATTATAAAACAAATTGGACCAAATTAATGGGGCAAATTTTTATTGCAGCACTTAAAGAAGAAACTCCAAATCTTAAAGATTTCCACTATTCAGGTGTGGGAAAGATAAATGCTACAATCAAAATTATGGAATTAATTTCAAAATTTCAACCTAATGAAATAATTAATTATGGAACAGCTGGTTCAACAAAGCAAAACTTATCAGGATTAGTAGAATGCACCCAGTTTGTTCAAAGAGATATGGATGCAAGAGGTTTAATGAACTTTAAATTAGGTGAAACTCCTTTTGATCCTATATCAATAATTACATATTCTAATGAGGGGTATATATGTGCATCAGGAGATAGTTTTGTTCAATCATCAGTAGAAATAGATTGTGATATTGTTGATATGGAAGCTTACTCTTTTGCTAAAGTATGCAAATTATACAATATTAGATTTAAATGTTTTAAATATATTTCTGATTATGCAAATGAAAATTCAAATAATGATTGGATTGATAATTGTTCAAAAGGAGCTAAATTATTTTCTGAAATATATCCTCAATTAAAAATATGATTTTAAAAATACTAGAAAAATTAGGAAGAAAAAAGATTGTATTGGACAGAGGTCCTTCACATCCAGAATTTCATAAGGCCAAACCATGGATGGAAAGATATTATTTGTTATTTAGAAAAAGACCAAAATGGTTTCCATTTAATATCTTAATCCATAAAATGTTAGATGATGACCATGGTGAAGGAGTTCATAATCATCTTTGTCCTTATATAACAATTATTTTAAAAGGTGGTTATTGGGAAACAACACAAAAAGGAAAATTTTGGAGACCCCCTGGATACATTGGTTTTAGGTCTGCTGATCATCTGCACAGAGTTGACTTAAAACCTAATACAAACACAATGACATTATTTATTCCTGGACCTTTTGGTTTTAGAAAAATTAAAAGAGCTGATTATAAAACAAAAATTTAGATATCTATATTATTAAATTATTCCATCATAAATTAATTTACATCCACTCAAAAAAAGTAAAATATAAACAATATTAAAAAATAATTTTTCTGGAATTCTTTTTTGCACAAAGTACCCAATTAAAACACTGATAAAAGCTAGTGGAAGTAAATAAAGAGAGATCATAAGATTTGAAGGTGCTAATAATCCAACGTAATAATAAGGAATCAATTTGACAAGATTTATAACCATAAATGCCAATGTCATTGTGCCAATAAAGGAAATTTTATCTAACTTTAGAGGAAGCATATAAAAGTTAATAGGCGGATTTCCTGCATGAATTAAAAAACTAGTATATCCAGCTACAGACGACCAAAAGTAACCTTTAACTTTGGTTGGTTTGAGCAAATAATTATTTTTCTGAATAAATGAAACTAGAACAAAAATAATAGATATAACACCAACCATTATTCTTATTTGATCTTCATTCGTAAATTCAAAAGTTAGAGTTCCAAATAAAATACCAATTATAGATGCTGGGATTATAATTTTTAAAATACTATTTATCCATTTTTTCCAATACAAGTAGATTGCTGAAAAATCCATTATAATTAAAAGTGGCAACAAAATACCAGCAGCTTGTAAAGGACTCATCGCAAAAGACATAACAGGAACAGCTAACATTGCTATTGGACCAGGTACACCACCTTTAGATAAACCAAATACAAAAACCCCCAATGATGCAAAAATATAAAAATATAAATCCATTTAATTTAAAATTTTTAATGCATTTTTAATATCTTTTATTTGATCATCAATATCTTCCAATCCACAATATAATCTAATTAAAGTTCCAGTATTTCTATTTTTAAACTCTCTTTTATCTAATGGAGGAAAGGTAATGAGACTATCAAATCCACCCCAACTGTATCCCAATTTGAATATATTAAGTTTATTAAAAAATTTTTCAATTTGATTGTTTGAGTATTTCCTTTTCAGCATAAATGAAAATAAGCCTGTGCTACCAGAGAAATCTCTTTTCCATATTTTATGATTTTTTGTGTGCGGCAATGCTGGATGAAATACATCAGATACAAGATCATGATCGAGTAAATATTTTGCCATTAACAAAGCATTTTTTTCAATTTCTCTCATTCGAATTTCAAGTGTTGGCAATCCTCTAATTGCTAAATAAACTTCTTCTGAACCAGGACATATACCTAAAGTTTTTGAAGCTGTTCTTATTTTTTTGGAATATTTTTTATTAGACGAAACAAAACCAATTAATACATCTGAGTGGCCGTTTATATATTTAGTTCCAGCATCAATAATAATATCAATTCCTAATTTAATTGGATTACAAAATAATGGTGAAGCCCAAGTATTATCCATAACAGTTGGTATTTTGTTTTTTTTAGCAATTTTTGTAATGAAAGGTATATCAATAATATCAAAAGTTGCTGTACCTGGAGATTCTAAATAAATTAGCTTAGTATTATTGTTAATTAATTTCTGAAAACTATTAATATTTTTTGTGGGATGAAAATATTTTATTTTAACATTATACTGTTTAAGAATGTCTTCACAAAAAGTTCTGGTAGGACTATAAACACTATCATTTATTAAAACTTCATCACCAGATTTTAAAAAAGTAAAAAAAGGAATAACTATAGAGGCTAATCCTGATGGTGATAATACTGTATCATTGCAGTTATATAAAAAAGAAATACTCTCTTCTAATTGCTTATGAAATGGATTTTTATTTATTCCATAATATGTTGTTCTATCATCAAAATTTTTAATATCGTTTAAGTAATCTTTATATGTATTAAAGATCATTGTAGAACCTTTATAGGTGCCAGGATTGATAAAACCTTTTTGTTTAAGAGGATTTCTGCCTATTTTTGTTAATTTTGTTTTTATTTTCATAAACAACTAAATATTGTATAAGCCAAAATCTTTATACACAAATTATAGTAGGCGAATTTAAGCTTAACAAATCTATTATTGGGATTAACTTATTAATTTGTTATAGGGAAGCAATCTTTGAAAAAAGATATTTAAATAATTATTTAAACGGAGAAAATAATATGAAAAAACTATTATCTATCTTTGCAGTTGTAGCATTTGCTTTTTCAGCACATGCTGGAACTCTTGATGATGTTAAAAATAGAGGTTTTCTAAAATGTGGAGTAACAACTGGTCTTGCTGGTTTTGCTGCTCCAGATGATAGCGGTGAATGGGCTGGTCTAGATGCAGATATGTGTCGTGCAGTTGCTGTAGCTGTTTTTGGAGACCGTTCAAAAGTAGAATTTATTACTACAACAGGTAAATCTCGTTTCCCAACATTAGCTTCAGGTGAAGTTGATATGTTAGCGAGAAATACAACTTGGACAATTAGCCGTGATGTTAATCTTGGTTTTGAGTTCGTAGGTGTTAACTTCTACGATGGACAAGGTTTCATGGTTCCATCTGCTCTTGGTGTATCAAGTGCAACTGAGCTTGATGGTGCTACTGTATGTATCCAAACAGGTACTACTACAGAGTTAAACCTTGCTGACTTCTTTAGATTAAATGGAATTAGCTACGAAGCACTTCCAATTGAAACTAATGATGAAGGTAAAGAAAACTTATTTGCTGGAAGATGTGACGTATACACAACTGATGCTTCAGGTCTTTCTTCAACAAGAGCTGCTGCTTCTAATCCAGATAAATGGGTTGTATTACCAGAAATTATTTCAAAAGAACCACTTGGTCCACTTGTAAGACATGGTGATCACCAGTGGGGTGACGTAGTTCGTTGGTCTTTAAATGCAATGATTATTGCTGAAGAACTAGGTATTACATCTGAAAACGTTGATGCTCAAATGAGCTCTAATGTTCCTGAAGTACTAAGACTTCTTGGTGTTGAAGGTAACTATGGAGAAATGCTTGAGCTAAGTAATGATTGGGCTTACCAAATTATCAAACAAATTGGTAACTACTCTGAATCTTACGAAGCAAACGTAGGTCCAGACACACCTCTAGAAATTGCAAGAGGTTTAAATGCTCTATGGACTCAAGGTGGTATTTTATACGCACCTCCATTCAGATAAATCTTAATTAAATTTAAAACGGGGGGTTTTAAACCCCCCATTTTTTTTGTATATACTAGCAATGCGATCTAACTTAGGTTTCTTTTCTGATGAAAAATTTAGATCCATTTTTTTTCAAACTTTAGTTGTAGGTTTATTTGCCTTAGGTTTGTTCTTTGTAATTACTACAACTTCTTACAACTTAGAAAAAAGAAATATTGCGACTGGTTGGAGTTTTCTTCAAAATCCAGCTGGCTTTGATATAAGTTTTTCACCTTTTTTAGAATTTAAATCTACTGATACTCACTTAAAAGTTTATTTTGTTGGTGTTTTAAATACTCTTTTAGTTTCTGTTACAGGATGTATAGCTGCAACAATTTTAGGCTTTATATTGGGTATAGTAAGGCTATCTTCAAATTGGTTGTTAAGTCGACTAGTTTATATTTACGTTGAATTTTCAAGAAATGTTCCTTTACTTCTTCAAATAATTTTATGGTATAGTATTTTAATTCAACTACCTCGTGTAAAGCAATCACTTCAAGTTCTTGATGTATTTTACATTTCAAACAGAGGATTGTATTCTCCAAGACCAATATTTGAAAGTGGATTTTCATATGTGTCCATTGCAATTGTATTAGCTTTAATTTCAAGTTTCTTAATAAATAGATGGGCAAAAAAAAGACAAGATAAGACAGGCCAACAATTCCCTGTATTCTCAAGTTCAATTGGATTAATATTCATTGTTCCATTAATTTTATTTTTTATTCTTGGCTCACCTTTGTCTTTTGAGCATCCAGAATTAAAAGGTTTTAACTTTAAAGGCGGTCTAGTTATTAGACCTGAATTTATAGCAATGTTTTTAGCTTTATCAATTTACACTGCAGCCTTCATTTCTGAAATTGTTAGAGCGGGTATAATGTCTGTTTCAAAAGGACAAAGAGAGGCTTCAGCTGCTATAGGCTTAAAACAAACATGGATAATGAGACTAATCATTATACCCCAAGCTCTTAGAGTGATTGTACCTCCTCTAACAAGTCAGTATCTAAATTTAACTAAAAATTCTTCTTTAGGAATTGCTGTCGGATATGCTGACCTTGTTCACGGTTTTGGAGGAATAAGTTTAAATCAAACTGGTCAAGCTATTGAATGTATGGCTATTGTTATGGCAACTTATTTGTCAATTAGTCTTACAATATCTTTTTTTATGAACATTTATAACAGAAGTATACAATTTAAGGAAAAGTAATGAGCGAAATGAATGAAGTTAGAAAACCACCAGTAGCAACAACAGGTATTATTGGTTGGTTACGAATTAATTTATTCTTCAATTGGACAAACTCATTAATAACTCTATTTGTTGTTTATTGTTTGTATCAGTTTATTCCTTGGATTTTAGATTGGACAATATTTTCAGCTGATTTTAAATATAATTATCTTGGTGAACAAATTACTAACCAAGAAATGTGTTCACGAAATTTAGATCCTGAAAATGGGGGAGCTTGTTGGGCAGTTATATATGTAAGGTTTTATCAATTTATTTATGGATTTTATCCAAAGGTTGAGGTTTGGAGAGTTAATTTAGCGTATATTATGCTAGCTTTTGCGCTGCTACCTCTTTTGTATACAAAACTTCCATATAGAAAATACTTCTTATATTTTACATACATTTTTCCTGTTATTGCTTATTTTTTACTTAATGGTGGATTGGGATTTACTGAAGTCTCTACTAACAAATGGGGTGGTCTTCTAGTAACACTTGTGTTGGGTTGTACTGGAATTGCATTAGCTTTTCCTATTGGAATTATGTTGGCTTTAGGCCGAAGATCTAAATTGCCAGTTATAAGCATGATGTGCACATTATTTATTGAGTTTATTAGAGGTGTTCCTCTTATAACTTTATTATTCTTTGGAATGGTAATGCTTCCTCTATTTTTACCTGAAGGAATAGATATGGATGGTTTGGTAAGGGTACTTGTTGCAGTTACTTTATTTCAATCTGCTTATATGGCAGAGGTTATAAGAGGAGGGCTGCAGGCAATACCTCCTGGTCAATATGAAGCTGCTAAATCACTTGGGATGTCTTATTGGAGAATGAATTTATTAATAATACTTCCTCAAGCTATTAGAATTTCTATACCACCAATTGTCAATACATCTATAGGTTTATTTAAGGACACAACTTTAGTTATAATTGTAGGAATATTAGATTTATTAGGTATTGGGAGAGGTACTTTAGCGGATACTAATTGGTTAGGTTTATCTTATGAAATTTACTTTTTCGTTAGTTTGGTATTTTTTATATTCACATTTGGAATGTCTAGATACAGTTTGTATTTGGAAAAGAAATTAAAAACAGGTATTAATATGGGGGCTGATTAAAATGAGTGAAGAATCAATAATTTCATTAAAAAATGTCAACAAATGGTTTGGAGATTTTCATGTATTACAAGATGTAAATCTTGAAGTTAAGAAGAAAGAAAGAATTGTAGTTTGTGGCCCCTCTGGTTCTGGTAAATCTACAATGATCAGATGTATTAATAGATTGGAAGAGCACCAAGAAGGTTCAATTGTTGTTGATGGAATTGAGTTAACAGGAAATTTAAAAAATATTGATAATGTTAGAAAAGAAGTTGGAATGGTATTCCAGCAATTTAATTTATTCCCTCATTTATCTGTAAAAGAAAATATAACACTAGCTCCAATTTGGGTTAAAAAAATGCCAAAGGCAGAAGCAGAGGAACTGGCTATGAGACAGTTAGAAATAGTAAAAATTCCTGAACAAGCCAATAAGTATCCTGGTCAATTATCTGGTGGTCAACAACAAAGAGTTGCAATTGCTAGATCTCTTGCAATGAATCCGAACATCATGCTTTTTGATGAACCAACTTCAGCTCTAGATCCTGAAATGATTAAAGAAGTTTTAGATGTTATGGTTGACTTGGCAAATGGTGGAATGACTATGATTGTTGTTACTCACGAAATGGGTTTTGCTAAAACAGTTGCTGATAGAATGGTGTTTATGGATGAAGGTAAGATTGTTGAGGAAGCTAGCCCAGATAAATTTTTTAATAATCCAGAGAGTGATCGTACAAAGTTATTTTTAAGTCAGATTCTTCATCAGTAATTTAAGAAGATAATAATAAATTAACTCTTCTATTCATTTTACCTTTGTTTTCTATTTTGCCGATTTGAATTTTACCAATCTCATTAGTCGATTTCACATGTGTACCACCACATGGTTGTAAGTCAACATCGCCAATTCTAATCAATCTTATTTTACCATCTACTTGAGGAGGTTTTACTGACATTGTTCTAACTAGCTCAGGTTTTTCTTCCAATATACTACTTTCAATTACTTCACTAGTAACAGTATGATTATCTTCAACTAACAAATTTATTTTTTCTTCTAATTCTTCTTTG
This sequence comes from uncultured Alphaproteobacteria bacterium, assembly GCA_902538155.1. Lineage (GTDB taxonomy): Bacteria > Pseudomonadota > Alphaproteobacteria > HIMB59 > CACPNW01. The sequence goes on along the minus strand of CACBDX010000001.1, from coordinate 23,592 downwards.
TTTATTTGTTTATCTGGATCATTAAAATCTAATCGACTTTTTTCATAACCAATTTGACCGCCAGTTACTCCTAAAGGGACTATAGAACACAATAAGTGCAGTGCAGTATGCATTCTCATATGCTTGTATCGTAAATCCCAATTTATTTTTCCAACTATGTCAACATTCTCTTCAAGGTCTTTGAGATCATCTACAATATTTATGATTTTATTATTATCTTTAATAGTATCTAAAACTTGTACTTTTGTACTTTCAGCTTCTATCGCGCCTGTATCTCCAGGTTGACCACCACTTTTTGCATAAAATGCTGTCTTATCTAATTCAATACGATTTTCTTCTTTTATTATGCCTATAATTTTTGCTTTAAATTCTTTAATGTATGCATCATCTTCGAATAATTTTGTCATAGCGTTTTTTAACAGTATTTTAAAAATATTATATTGACTTTTTTGTCATTCTGAATAGATTAGAACAAAAGTAGAACAAATAATTTTATAGATAATATAATTATTATTTATCAATTATTTAAATATTTTTTCTAATATTATGTCTAAAAAAATAGAAAACTTAATATTTAAAGCTGAATCCAAAGGAGATCAAATAACACCTTATTTTCTTGATACAGTATCTGCAGGTTTTCCATCTCCAGCTACTGATTACATGGAAAACAAACTTGATCTTAATGAATATTTGGTTCAACGCCCAACAGCAACCTATATCGTTAAAGCTAATGGCCCTTCTATGACCGATGCAGGCATATTATCAGGTGATCTACTTATTGTTGATAGAAGTATTACACCTCGTAATGACAATATTGTTATAGCCTCCATTTTTGGTGACCTAACAGTTAAAAAACTAAAAAAGAAAGATCAGTCACTATTTTTAATTTCTGCCAATAGTGAGTATCCTAGTATTCAAGTTAAAGAAGAAATGGAGTGTTTTATATGGGGGGTAGTGACATATGTCATACACAAAACTACTTAATAGAAATCATAGCTCAGTAAATCAATCTATAGCCTTAATAGACTGTAACAATTTTTATGCATCATGTGAAAGAATATTTAACCCCAAACTTATAGGAAAACCAATTGTCGTACTTTCCAATAATGATGGTTGTATCATTGCACGATCAAAAGAAGCAAAAAAATTAGGGATAAAAATGGGTGAACCTTATTTTAAAGCAAAAAATATTATTGAAAAAAATGATGTTAGAGTTTTTTCATCTAATTATTCTTTGTATGGTGATATTTCTCAGAGAGTAATGGAGACATTATCAAGTTTCTCTTCGGAGGTAGAAATCTACTCTATAGATGAAGCATTTCTTGGTTTAAATGGTTTTGAGAACTATGAGCTAAACACTTATTGCAGACATATTAGGCAAACAATTAAGAGGTGGGTTGGTATTCCAGTTAGTATTGGAGTGGGGCCAACAAAAACACTATCAAAAATAGCTAATCATCTAGCAAAAAAACAATCAGACTATAAAGGTGTGTGCATACTAAAAAACAAAATAGAAATAAAAAAAGCATTAGAATTCACATCTATTGAAGAAGTATGGGGCATTGGAAGAAGATTATCTCTTTTCCTAAAAAAATATAATATTCATAATGCTTATCAATTTTCACAAATGGACAGAGGATGGATAAGAAAAAATATGGGTGTAGTGGGAGAGAAGACATACCTAGAATTAAATAGTGTATCGTGTTTAGAACTTGATTTGGTTCCAAGTGATAAACAAAGTTGTTGTGTTTCAAGATCATTTAGTCAGCCAATAGAAAAATTATTTGATTTGGAGGAATCAATATCAACTTATGGATCAAGAGTATCAGAGAAGATAAGGGAAGAAGGGTTAGTAGCTGAATCAATGAGTGTTTTTGTTTTAACTAATCATTTTAATAGAAGAGAGAAACAATATTCAAATTCAATAAAACTTCACTTACCTTTTCCAACAAATAATAGCATAAAAATTGTAAAAAGAGCTCTTGAAGGAATTAGAAAAATATATCGACCAGGATTTCGTTATAAAAAAGCTGGCATTATATTATACGGCCTTAGCAGACAAAATGTAACTAGAGGATTACTTGATTATGACCGTGATGTATCAGATAGAATAATGAATACTATTGATAATATTAATTCTAGATATGGAAGTTCAACCTTAAAGATAGCTTCTGAAGGTATAGAAAAAATATGGAAGATGAAAAGAGAAAACGTATCCCCATGTTACACAACACGCTTTGAAGAATTGGTGGAAGTTAAGGCTTAGATAAAATGGCTCCCCGGGCCGGGCTCGAACCAGCGACCGATCGGTTAACAGCCGATTGCTCTACCACTGAGCTACCGAGGAACACAATTTTGTTGATAATAAAAAAAAATTAAAAAACAAGAAAAATTTGGAGGCTCGGAGCGGAATCGAACCGCTGTGCAAGGCTTTGCAGGCCCCTACATCACCACTCTGCCACCGAGCCTAAAAAAAATGACAATTATCACTATATTATTTCTAGTCAATTAATGAAAAAAAATTCTAAAGATTAATAATATAATTTAAATAATTGATTATATAATAGGTTTATATAAAGCATCCTTTAAGAAATGAGTGAAACATTTGAAATTGCAAGAAAAAATATGGTTGTTAATCAGTTGAGACCAAACAAAATTAATGAAGAAAACATCTTACAGATATTTGAAAATACTCCTAAAGAAAATTATTTAGATGTCAGCTTAGGTAAGAATTGTTACCTAGATAATAATTTAGATATAACTGATAAAAGAGGATATCTTAAAAATTTACACCTGGCTCAAATTATAAAATATTCAAAAATTTTACCTAATGATAAGGTATTACATATAGGTGGCTTAACGGGCTACTTTTCTGCCCTAATTAGCTCACTATGTAAAGAACTTCATGTTGTAGAAGAAAATAGAGAACTATTTAAATTATTAGAAAAAAATATTAATAATAATGATAATACTAATATTAGTTTATTTAATCATAATTTATTAGATGGATTGTCTGATAATGCTCCATTTAACTTAATTATTATTGATGGACCAATATTTAAAATAACTGATAGGTTAATGAAACAGCTAGCAATGAATGGGGGAAGGTTAATATATATTAAAAAAATATATCATAATTTGGGTAAAGCTTATAAAATTATAAGAAATGAAGATTTATATTCATCTGAGTATTTATTTGATGTAATGAGTAGTTATCAAATTCAAGACCAACAAGAGGATTTTAAATTTTAAATGAGATTATTTATATTATTTTTATTACTTGTTTATTCTAAATCTATATTTGCATTATCTCTTGATGATTCTGTAAAAAGTACGATTGCGAATAATTTGAAGGTAAAAATTGCTTTTGAAAAACTCAATGAAAGCAAAGAAACTATTGAGGTAGCTATAGGTAAAAAACTTCCAACTGTTACAGGTACTGTTACTGGTTCATATAGTAATAATGAGACTACATCTTCGTTAGGTGTAGAAACAACGCCAGAAACTTTTACAGATAAGTATAAAATCAGCATTACTCAAAATCTTTATGATGGAGGTGAAAAAAATTTAGAAATTGAAAGATCTAAACTTATTTATGAAAACGCAGTAATAAATTTTTATAATACAGTGCAAGATCTATCTCTAACAGCTGTAGATGGTTATTTAACAGTTATAAATTATGAAAAATCATTAGAAGCTTCTAGAAAGAACTTTGATTCTGTTTCTAGATTTTTAGAAGAAGTAAGATTAAAATATGATTTAGGATCAGCAACTATAACAGAACTAAAAAATGCTGAGAGTGCTTTTTCAATAGCAGAAACAAATCTTTTTTCAGCTGAACAAAATTATAAAGTTAGTTTAAAAACATTTAAATCAATTGTTGGTAAAGAAGCTATAAATTTAGAAGATTATGTAAATATAGAAGATGATATAAATTTTGAAGACATACTATCTGAAGTTTATAAGAATAATTTCAATATTTTAATTGCTCAAAACAATATTAAAATTAAAGAACTAGATCTTTCAAAAGAAAAAAGCTCTAATAGACCTAATTTAGATATAACAGCTTCAACTGAGTATTCGGATGGTTCACGAATAGATGCTGGGAGTGAAAATACTAATTCATCAATAGGCTTAACTTTAACAATTCCTATATTTCAGCAAAATATTGACAAATCAGATATTAGAAAAATAAATTCTCAAATTTTACAAACTGAAATTGAGTTAGAGGATCTTAAAGAAAGTTTAAATATTGAGGTATCAAACTATTATAAAAACTATTTAGTTAGCAAATCAAATTTAAATACATCTTTATTAACTATAGAGTATGCAAATACTCTTCTAGAAAGTACTCAGGAAGAATACAACCTTGGTACAAAATCTATCACTGATCTAATAGAAGCAGAGACTAATCTTTTAAACGTAAATGTAGAATATTTTAATGCAAATAAAAACTATCTGATTAATTATTTTAATTTACTAGCTTTAGATGGTTCATTGATTAAATTATTTGAAAAGTATCTTCCTAGTTATAATTAGAGTTTTATTAATTTAATTAAACATTTATAATACTTATATGAATACAAAAAATTCTATCAATGAATCTCTAGAAGTCATAAGAAGAGCACTCGAAGATGATAAAAACATTTCAGATAAGGATTTATCATCCAATATTTTGATACTTAACCAAAAGGTTAACAGTGATGGTACAATAAAATTACTTCAAAAAGATGAAGAGATAAATAGTGAAATTAATGATATTATAGACCAAAAACTCTCCTATCTTGTAGAAAATAAAATTGAAAAAATACTTGATGAGAAAATCCCAAAATTACTAAAAAATTATTTCGATTCAAAATAGTTACGATGCTGCTTGATAAATTTTTTGATTTTTTAAAAGATGAAAAAAATCTTTATTTACAATGGGAGAAATCAAATTGTTTTAAACCACAAAAAGGAGGTGAGCCTTATTCTATAATGATGCCACCACCTAATGTTACAGGCAGCTTACATATGGGTCATGCTTTAACCTTCACAATTCAAGATATACTAATCAGATACCATAGAATGAAGGGTATGGAAGTATTGTGGCAAGCAGGGACAGATCATGCAGGAATAGCTACTCAGATGGTTGTTGAAAGAAAATTAAGTGAGTCAAACCTAGATCGAAGATCTCTGGGTAGAGAAAAGTTTATTGAAAAAGTATGGGAATGGAAAAAAGAGTCGGGTGGTCAGATAAGTAATCAATTAAGAAGGCTTGGTGCATCTGCAGATTGGTCTAGAGAAAGATTTACTATGGATGAAGGACTTTCTAATGCAGTTAAGAAAGTTTTTGTTAACTTATTTAATGATGGGATTATTTATAAAGATAAGAGATTGGTGAATTGGGACCCTAAACTTTTAACAGCTATTTCTGATCTGGAAGTAGAGCAAAGAGATACTGAAGGAAGTTTATGGCATATTAAATATCCTATAGATGAAAATAATCATATCATTGTAGCAACAACAAGACCAGAAACAATGTTAGGTGATACAGCAGTTGCCGTTCATCCAGATGATGAAAAATATAAAAATCTAATTGGCAAATTTTGTAACTTACCAATTTCAAATAAGAAAATACCAATCATTGCTGATGAATATGCAGATCCTGAAAAAGGTTCTGGAGCTGTAAAAATTACACCTGCACATGACTTTAATGATTTTGAGGTAGGAAAGAGACATGATTTAGAATTTATTAATATTTTTGATGAAAATGCTAAACTGAACTCAAATGTGCCTGAAGAATTTCAAAACTTAGATCGATTTGAAGCAAGAGAACTAATTTTAAAAAATTTAGATGAAATGAATTTATTAATTAAAGAAGAAAAACAGCAAATGGTCATACCATATGGTGATAGATCAGGTGTTGTTATTGAGCCATGGCTGACAGACCAATGGTTTTGTGATGCAAAAAAATTATCAGTTGATCCAATATCAGCTGTTAAAGATAATAGTTCTAAATTTATTCCCAAACAATGGGAAAATACATTTTATAATTGGATGGAAAATATTCAACCGTGGTGTATTTCAAGACAGTTATGGTGGGGACATCAAATTCCTGCATGGTATGGTCCTGATAATAAATATTTTGTTAGTGAAACTTTAGAAGGGGCACAAAATCAAGCAAAAGAATTTTATGGAAAGGATGTTGAGCTTAGACAAGATGAAGACGTTCTAGATACTTGGTTTTCTTCTGCTCTTTGGACATTCTCTACTTTAGATTGGCCAAATAAAACGTATGAATTAGATAAATTTTATCCTGGTAACGTTTTGGTTACTGGTTTTGATATCATATTTTTTTGGGTTGCACGGATGATGATGATGGGTTCTTATTTTATGAAGCAAACTCCATTTAAAGATATTTATATTCATCCTTTAATACGTGATGAAAAAGGACAAAAAATGTCTAAATCAAAAGGGAACATAATTGATCCTTTAGAGTTATTAGATAAATATGGTGCTGATACATTAAGATTTACACTAACAGCACTATTAAATCCTGGAAGAGATGTAAAATTATCTGAAGCTAGAGTTAAGGGATATAAATCATTCACAAATAAAATTTGGAATGCTGGAAAATTTTTACAATTGAATAATTCAATTTTTATAGATGATATTTCAATTGATTCAATTATTTTTGATGCAAACAAATGGATAATAAAAGAATTGAATGATTTAAACACTCAACTTGATCAATTAACTAAAAAATATTTGTTTCATGAAATAGCCAATAAAATTTATCATTTCGTATGGCATACTTATTGTGATTGGTACATTGAAATTATTAAACAAAATTTTGAAAATGAAAAATTTTCCGATGAAATTAAAAAAGTTTCTGGATGGACATTTATTCAAGTTTTAAAGATCATACATCCCATTATGCCATTTATAAGTGAAAAATTATGGAGATCTTTAGTTGACGATAAATCATATTTAATGAACCAAGTTTTTCAAAATTATTCAACAAATAATTCTTTTAATAGTTCTAAAAAAAACTTCGAAATATTTATTGAACTCATAACATCTATAAGAAATTTGAGATCAGAACTAAATATACCCTACAAACAATTAATTAATATCTCCATAGAAGCAAAAAATGAAGAACTTAATAATTTTCTAATTGCATATAAAAATGAAATAAGTAATTTTTTAAAAACCAAAGATATTAGTTTTGATAAAATTCAACCTAATAAGAATTCAGCTTTAATTGTATTAACATCATTATCAGTTTTAATCCCTTTAGATGGTATTATTGACTCAGAAGCAGAACTAAAAAAATTAAATAAGAAAAAGCAAGTTGAGCAAGAAAAATTTAATAAAGTTAATGACAAATTAAAAAATGATAACTTCATGAATAAAGCTTCAGAAGAAATTATTAATAAATTTAAAAATGAGGCAAATATTTATAAATCTTCTATTGAAAAAATTGATCAAATAATAAATACTATCAAATAGAATGGAAGATAAGGGTTCAAATAGAAAATCTAATCTACCTAGTAGATATGTTAGTGTAGGGCCTAAAAGTGCACCTCATAGATCGTATTATTATGCTATGGGTTTGAAAGAACATGAAATTTATCAACCATTCGTTGGTGTTGTTAGCACCTGGAATGAATCAGCTCCTTGCAATATTACTCTTCAGGATCAAGCGCAACATGTGAAGACAGGTGTCAAAGATGCTGGAGGTACACCAAGAGAATTTACAACTATAACAGTAACAGATGGAATTGCTATGGGTCATGAGGCAATGAAATCCTCTCTTATTAGTAGAGAGGTTATTGCAGATTCCATTGAATTATCTGTAAGAGGTCACTGTTATGACGCAATAGTTGGACTTGCTGGCTGTGATAAATCTTTGCCAGGTTTAATGATGGCTATGGTTAGATTAAATGTACCATCTGTATTTATTTATGGAGGTTCAATTTTACCAGGAAAATACAAAGGTAAAGATGTTACTGTCATTGATGTTTTTGAAGCAGTGGGAAAACATGCTGCTGGCACTATCTCAGATCAAGATTTAAAAGATATTGAACAAGTTGCCTGTCCATCTGCTGGATCGTGTGGAGGTCAGTTTACAGCAAATACAATGGCATGTATTTCTGAAGCAGTTGGTTTAGCTCTAACAAATTCAGCTATGCCGCCTGCAGTCAATACTGAAGAAAGAAAAGCATATGGTGAAAAGAGTGGTAAAGCTATAATGAATTTATTAGAAAAAAATATAAGACCAAGGGATATAGTAACTATTGATTCATTAGTAAACGCTGCAAGAGTTGTTGCAGCTACTGGAGGCTCAACTAATGCAGCACTTCATCTTCCTGCTATAGCGAATGAAGCAGGTTTAAAATTCACATTAAGAGATGTTGTAGAAATTTATAATTCAACTCCTTATATCGGAGATATGCAACCTGGGGGAAAGTACGTCGCTAAAGATTTATATGATGTAGGAGGAGTGCCAATTGTTATTAAATCATTATTAGATGGTGGTTATATAAATGGAGACTGCATTACAGTTACAGGAAAAACAATAGCTGAAAATCATAAAGAAGTAATATTCCCTACAAATCAAGATGTTGTTTATGAATGTGATAACCCAATAAGTGAAAATAGTTCAGTCGTAGGGTTGTGGGGTAATCTTGCTCCAGATGGATGTATATCAAAAATAGCAGGTTTAAAAAATTTAACATTTAAAGGAAAAGCTAAATGTTTTGACTCAGAAGAAGATGCTTTAACTGCAGTCTTAAAAAATGAAATTAAAGCAGGAGATGCTGTAATAATTAGATATGAAGGCCCCAAAGGGGGTCCTGGTATGCGTGAAATGCTTTCAACAACAGGTGCAATATATGGGCAAGGATTAGGTGAAACTGTTGCTTTAATAACAGATGGACGGTTCTCAGGTGGTACAAGAGGATTTTGCATTGGTCATGTAGGACCAGAGGCAGCTGTAGGAGGTATGATAGGTTTACTTAAAGATGGCGATGAGATTATTATTGATGCTGTTAAAGGTGAAATCAACGTTACGCTTTCAGATCAAGAAATAGAAAAGAGAAAAAAAGAATGGAAGCCAAGAAAAACTAATCATAATTCTGGATCTATATGGAAATATTCTCAAACTGTTGGGCCAGCTTACGAGGGTGCTGTTACTCAACCAGGAGCAAAAGACGAAACGCATACATACGCTGATATTTAATATTAATTAACTAATTCAATCGTAACTGGTGTGTGATCAGAGGCTTTTTCCCATCCTCTTGGTTCACGATTAACATTAACTGATTTAATCAAATCAGTTACCTCTGGTGTAGTAAGAAAATGATCAATTCGTAGACCATTGCCTTTTTGCCAATTTCCACCTCTATAACCCCAAAAGGTCCAGTTTGTATTTCCATCAACAAAGTATTTAACAGTATCAACAAAACCTAAATTCAAAAGATTTCTAAATTTTTCTCTTGTTAATGGATGAGCACAAGCATCATTTTTAAAATTTTCTGGTGAATACACATCTTCATCATTAGGTATTACATTAAAATCACCGCCTATAATAATTGGTTGATTATTATCAATTAATTCTTTGATATATTTATTAAAATTTATCATCCAATCAATTTTGTAATCAAATTTTTCAGTTTCAATTGGATTTCCATTTGGAAGATAAATATTTATTAATTTAATTTTATTTTTTATATTTTTTAAAGATATTTCTGTTTCAATAAACCTGGAATTTACATCTTGGTAATTAGGAATTTTTAAGTTTGAAATTTCAATACTTTCTTTGCTGAGTATTGCTACCCCATTCCAAGCTTTTTGCCCATTCACATAACATTTATAATTAATATTTTCTAATTCCTCTTTAGGAAAACTTTCATTTGTGCATTTTAATTCTTGAATTAAATATAAATCTGATTGATCTTTTTTTATAAATTTTATTAAATGTTCTATTCTTGCATTAACTGAATTTACATTCCATGTAGTAATTTTCATTTATATTGAAAAAGAAGTACCACACCCACATGATGAAGATGCTAGTGGATTAGAAATTTTAAATGACGATCCAATCAATTCATTAACATAATCAATTTTAGATCCTTTTATTAATTCAATTGAAGTTTTATCTATCAATACATCAGCATTTTTATAATTAAAGATTAAATCATCATCATTTGGTTTATCAGAAAAATCAAATTTATATTGAAATCCAGCACAACCACCACCTAATACGGTAATTCTGAAATATTTAGATTTTTCAGAGAGAAGTATCTTGTTTATATGAATCTGAGCACTTTCAGTTACTTCAATTATATTGTCCATTTATCTAAATATTGTTATTAGTTATTTTTTTACAACTATAATATAAATTTTTTTATGTTCAAACATTTAGCTTCCAATCCCGATAATTCAAATGGAAGATTGTATAATGAGCTAGATGATGACTTGAGAAATCCATTTGAAAGAGATAGAGCTAGAGTTATTCACTCTAATTCTTTTAGAAAATTAAAACACAAAACCCAAGTTTTTATTGAAAGTGAGAGTGATTATTTTAGGACTAGACTAACTCATTCTTTGGAAGTTGCACAAATATCAAGATCAATTTGTAGATTACTTGAATTAGATGAAGATCTAGGTGAAACAGTTGCTCTCGCACATGATTTAGGTCATCCTCCTTTTGGTCATATTGGCGAAGATGCACTTGATAATTCAATGAAGAAGTTTGGAGGTTTTAATCATAATGACCAAACCTTGAGAGTTTTAACATTTATAGAAAAAAGACACCCCGATTTTGATGGATTAAATCTAACATGGGAGAGCTTAGAGGGAATAATAAAACATAATGGAATTTTGAGTGATCATTTACCTTATCACTTAGATAATTATTCAAAATTACATAATCTAAATCTAACTGATCAACCTTATTTAGAATCACAGATAGCAAGTATATCTGATGATATTGCTTATAATAATCACGATGTAGAGGATGCTATTAGAGCAAACTTAATAACATTAGATGATATTGCAGAGTTAAATTTTTTTAAAAAAATTATAATTAATTTAAAGGATCACTACAAAGATATTCCAAATAAACTTCTAGTGTATCAAGTTTTAAGAAACTCCATATCTAATATGATAAATGATATATATGAAACTACAAAAAAAAATTTAATTGAAAATAATATTAATTCTATTGATGATATACGTAAAAAAAATAATTTTGTTGTTTCATTTTCAAATGAAATGAAGAAAAATTGTGACATAATTAAAATATTCTTATTTGATAAAGTTTATAATCACAGTCATTTATCAGATAAGAGACTTTATTCAAAAAAGGTTATATCTACTTTGTTTACTTATTTCGTAAAAAATAATAATAAACTACCAGTAGATTGGAGAAATCAAAATATTGAAATTGAAAGATTAATTTGTGATTATATCTCAGGAATGACAGATAGATTTGCTCTAAATTTGTATAAGGAGATTAGTGAATAATTTTATAAAAGACCTTTCAGATTTTTTATTTGATTTTACGGATTTTTTAGAGAGAAATAAATTCATATCTCCAATCAATAAAAAACAAATTAGCATCGATTATTCTTCAAATAATAAACAAGGTGATTTAGCGACGAACTTTTATTTAATAGTTAAAAGAAAAATAATTAATGAAGATTTTAATATCGAAAAAGAATTAAATGAAAGAATTAAATCAATTGGATTTATAAATTATTTTGTAGTTTCAAAAAATGGCTTTATAAATTTTTTTCTTAAAGATGAATTTGTATTAAGAAGTTTAAAGGAAATTTATAGTAAAAATTTTTTGAATTATATTAATTATGGTGCAGATAGAAAAATAAATGTCGAATTTGTTTCAGCTAATCCAACTGGACCATTGCATATAGCTCATATAAGAGGTGCTGTATTTGGAGATGTGTTAAGCTCTCTTTATACTAAAACAGGTTTTGATGTTACAAGAGAGTATTACGTCAATGATGCAGGTTCTCAAATTGATAAATTATCAAACTCTCTTTTGAAACGATATTTGCAATTATTTGATAAAAAAATTGAGTTAGAAGAAGACGAGTATCCTGGTGAATACTTAATAGATATTGCCAAAAAAATTAAAAATGAAGATGGCGATAAGTGGTTAAACTTTCAGCAAGAAAAAACTATCCAATATTTTAAAAATTTTGCATTAAAAAATATACTTTTAAGCATAAAATCAGATTTAAAATTAATAAATATAAGATTTGATAAATTTACTCATGAAACTGAAATAGAAAAAAGTAAAATTATTGATGAACTTTTTTCAATCTTAGATGAAAAAAAATTACTATATGAAGGTATTTTAGAAAAGCCAAAAGGTGATGATATTGATTGGGAACCAAGAGAGCAATTATTATTTAGATCCTCTAAATTATTAGACAATGAAGATCGAGCATTAAAAAAATCAAATGGTGAATGGACATATTTTGCTAATGATGCAGCATATCATTTAGATAAATGTAAAAGAAATTTTGATAGATTAGTAAATATTTGGGGTTCTGATCATATTGGCTATATTCCAAGAATGAATTCGTTAATTAAAGCTATTAAAGATGATGAAACTTATTTAAAAATTTTAACTTGTCAGATTGTAAGTTTATTTCAAAATAAACAAAAAATTAAAATGTCAAAAAGATCTGGAAATTTTGTGACATTAGCTAATGTTCATTCTAAGGTTGGAAAAGATCCTATAAGATACTACATGATTTCTACTAAAAATGAGACAGCAATTGACTTTGATTTAGATGCTGTTGTTGAAAAAAATAAAGATAACAAAGTTTTTTATTGTCAATACGCACACGCTAGAGCTTCATCAGTAATTAATAAAGCAAACGAATTAGGTATAAAAATTAAAAATGATTATAATTTTTCTGCAATAGAAAATCTATCTGATGAGGAGGTAAAATTAATTAAAAAGTTAATTTGTTATCCTTATTTGTTGTATCAATCATCATATTATAATGAACCACATAGACTAATCAATTACTTAGAAGAAATATCCTCTGATTTCCATTCAATTTGGAATAAAGGTAAAGATAATGAATCACTTCGTTTTATAGATGAAAAAAACGCAGAAAAGACAATTTCAAAAATATTTTGGTTGGAGTCATTTAGAGTTGTTTTAAAAGATATATTTTCAATAATTGATATAAGCGCACCTGAAAAAATGTAATGATTAAAAGAATTATTTTTAAAAGAAAAAATAATTACATATTAAAATATTCTTTATTTTTATTACTATTTATTATTATTCTCTATCTTATTTCATTTTATTATTTTAGTAATAGAGAATATTTTGTCATTCCTAAATTTACTGATAAATATTTTATTATTCCTATTAATAAAGAAGGTGAGGTTGTTGATTATTTAGACAAGAAAAGTTTAAATAACATAGATAATGAAATTCAAGATTTTGATTTTAAAAATATAGACGAACTTAACTTTACAATTCAATTATATAACAATGATAATTTTGAAAAAATTAATAAATATTTGTACAGTTTATTAGAAAATAAAAAAGAAATTATAGATCATGAAGATATTTTTGTTTTTTATATAAAAACTGAAATAGGTACTCAATATTTTATTACCTATAAAAATTACATCTCTAAGAATAATGCTTCTGAAGCTTGTGATTTATTAACTATTGTTAAGAGTTGTATAATACTTAATTTACAAAATTAATAATATTGAGAGAATCTCATTAATTTTATATAAAAAGTTGTGTTAAATGTTCCAGATACAGAAATAAAAGAAGGTCAATTTAACCTATTATTAGACAATTTTGAGGGTCCTATAGACCTTTTGTTGGTTTTGGCCAGATCACAGAAGGTTGATTTATCTGATATATATATATCCGAGTTAGCTGATCAATATATTAATTTTATTAATCAATATAGAAATATTCATATTGAAATAGCTGCTGATTATTTAGTGATGGCAGCATGGCTAACGTATTTGAAATCAAGATTACTATTACCAAAAGAAGAAAAAACAGATGAATATACAGCCGATGAGTTAGAAGAGGCTTTAAAATATCAATTACAGAGACTAGAGGCTTTTCAAAATATTTCTAAAATCATATATTCAAGACCTCTTGTTAATAGAGATGTATTTTATGGGGGGTCATCTGAAGGTCTCAAAGTTAAATATAATATAAATTATACTTCTAATTTATATGACTTACTAAAATCATATAGTCAAATACTTAAATCGAATGAACAGGTTAAGCAATTAACTATTGAGTATTCAGAACTTTATTCAGTTGATCAAGCAGTTAAAAGATTAAAAGGTATTTTTGGAAATATTACAGAATGGACTAATTTTTTAAATGTAATTCCAAATTTAATTAAAGCTAATAAAACAATTAATAAATCAATTATATCATCTAACTTTGTTGCTTCTTTAGAATTATCAAAAAATGGCTTTATTGATTTAAAACAAGATGAAAGTTTTGGTAATATTTATATAAAATTTAATAAAAATGGATAATAAAGATATTAAAATTTTAGAAGCAATATTATTTGCATCAGGAGAGCCACTTGATGAAAACGATTTGAAAGAAAAAATTAAAGATAAAAATAATATAAACAAGCTATTACTAGAAATTAAAGATTTTTATAAAAATAGAGGTATAAATTTAATCAAAACTGGCAACAAATGGTCTTTTAGAACTGCAGAAGATCTCAGTGATGAATTAACTATTTTTAAAACACAGAAAAGAAAATTATCAAGAGCAGCACTAGAAACATTATCTATAATTGCATACCAACAACCAATAACAAGATCAGAAATTGAAAATATTAGAGGTGTTCAAATGGGTAGAGGCTCTCTAGATCATTTGATGGAAATAGGATGGATACGTCCTTCAGGTAGGAAAAGTATACCTGGTAAACCTACTTTATGGTCTACAACAGATTTCTTTGTTGAACATTTTGGATTGAATAGTTTATCTGATTTGCCTAATAAAGAGGAACTAAAGGCAAGTGGTTTTCTAGATAAACGTGCTGCGATTGCAACTATAAGTGATCTTGCTAAAAATGATGAAAATTTACAAAGTAATGATAATTTAGAACAGGATGATGAAAATAATATTGATGATTTTATTCAAAATACTTAGTTAACTTATTACTTCTTGTTTTTTTGCTATAGTTTCCGTATAAGCGCCTTATGACACCTAGTATTTGGCAATTATTAATCGTACTCGTTATTGTTCTGCTTCTTTTCGGTAGAGGTAAAATACCTCAACTTATGGGTGATATGGCAAAAGGTATCAAATCATTCAAGAGAGGAATGTCTGACGAAGAAAAAAAAGAAGATAAAAATTTAGAGAATAAAAACGACGAAGAAAAGTAAATATAATGTTTACTTTTGGTTGGAGTGAAATTTTCTTAATTGGGATAATAGTTGTTGTCGTTATTGGCCCAAAAGATCTTCCAAAATTCATTAAACAAGTTGGATCTTTCACTAAATATATTAAAAAAATTTCTTCTGAATTTAAGTCATCTATAAATGAAATTGCTGAAGAAGAAGAAATTAAAGAATTAGCTAAATCAGTTAAAGAAGTAAAAAAAATAAAAGACGGTATTAATATCAAAAAAAATTTTGAAAATGAGATTAAAGAAGTTCAAGAAACAGTAAAAATGACCGAGAATGAATTTTCAAAAAAAAATTAATTTATTGTTTTTGTAATGGCTGAAGAAAAATTTGAAGAAATGTCTCTCATAGGGCATCTCACTGAGTTACGAAAAAGACTACTGTGGAGTTTTTTATATATTTTATTGATTTTCATTGTTTGTTTTTACTTTGCAGATGAATTATTTGCCTTTTTAGCTAGTCCTCTTGTAGAACTATTTGATAAAGATAAAGGACAAGGTTTTATTTATACAGCTTTACAAGAAGCTTTTTTTACAGAATTAAAAATAGCTTTTTTCTTTGCTTTATTTTTTTCATTCCCATTAATTGCAATTCAAATATGGAGATTTATTGCACCAGGGCTATACAAAAAAGAAAAGAGAGCTTTTTTACCCTATTTAGTTGCGACTCCAATTTTATTTTTTGCAGGTGGTTCAATGGTTTATTATATTATTGCACCGTTAGCCTGGTCTTTTTTCCTATCATATCAAAACCTTGGCTCTAGTGGCGTTCCTATTCGCTTAGAAGCTAAAATGGGAGAATATTTATCCCTTATGATGCGATTTATTTTTGCTTTTGGTCTAGCATTTCAGCTTCCTGTTGTTTTATCTTTAATGGCAAGAGTAGGGATGGTTACTTATGAATCTCTAAAAAAATTTAGAAAATATGCAATTGTATTAGCATTTTTATCAGCTGCTTTTTTAACTCCACCAGATCCATTTAGTCAAATAAGTTTAGCTTTGCCAATAATATTTTTATACGAAGTTTCAATTTATATTGCAAAACTAATACAAAAAAATAAAGATAAGTAATGCATAATATTAATTTTATCAGAGAAAATCCAACAGAGTTTGATAATTATATGAAACAAAGAGGAGAACAGCCAATATCAAATAAAATTTTAGAACTAGATAAGGTTAAAAGGGAAACTCAGACTGTCCTTCAGAACCTTTTAGCAGAAAGAAACTCTATTTCTAAAAATATTGGTAAACTTAAAAGTGAAAATAAAGATGCTTCATCAGAAATGAGTAAAGTAGATGAAATTAAAAATAAAATTAATAATTTAAAAGAACTTGAGACAATTAAAGATGAAGAGTTAAAAACTATCCTCTCTAGACTTCCAAATATAGCTGATAAGACTGTACCTATAGGAAGGAATGAAGCAGACAATACAAAATATAGAGAATGGGGTGAAAAACCAGGATTTGATTTTAATCCTAAAACACATTTTGAATTAGGGGAAAATTTAGGTTTAATGAATTTTGAAACTGCATCTAAATTATCAGGATCTAGATTTGTTTTATTAAAAAATCAACTTTCTAAACTCGAAAGAGCAATAGCAAATTTTATGTTAGATAAGCATACTAATGAAAATGGTTATATTGAATATAATTTACCTTTTTTGGTAAAAGATACTGCCCTTTTTGGAACAGGGCAATTACCTAAATTTGGTGAAGATTTATTTACTGCTGGAGAAGATCATTGGTTAATACCAACTGCTGAAGTTCCTCTAACAAACATGGTTAGAGAAGAAATACTTAACCAAAATCAATTACCTATGAGAGTAACTTCTTATACAGCTTGTTTTAGATCAGAGGCTGGTGCTGCAGGTAAGGATACTCGTGGTATGTTAAGACAACATCAATTTACTAAAGTTGAATTAGTTTCAATAGTAGAGCCACAGCATTCACAAGATGAATTAGAAAGAATGCTTGAAAGTGCAGAAAGTATTCTTCAAGATTTAAATATTCATTATAGGGTCATGACTTTATGTACTGGTGACATGGGTTTTTCAGCATCAAAAACATACGATATTGAAGTGTGGCTTCCTGGTGAGAATACTTATAGAGAAATATCAAGTTGTTCAAATTGTGGTGATTTTCAAGCTAGAAGAATGAATACTAGATATAAATTAGAAAATAAAAATATTTTTGTTCATACGCTTAATGGATCTGGGTTAGCAGTAGGAAGAACACTAATTGCTATTCTTGAAAATTATCAAATGAAAGATGGAAATATCAAAATTCCTGAAGTTTTGAAAAAATATTTCAATAATTCTGATACTCTTATCTAGTGCTTGATGTTAGAAAAATAAGATTGATACTTGAGTTACGAGAATCAGGTGTTAGTAATGCTGACGTTCTCTCTGCAATAGAAAAAATTCCAAGAGAAAAGTTTATAAGTGAAGCTTACAGAAATCAAGCTTATGAAAATATAGCTTTACCAATTGCAAACAATCAAACAATCAGTCAGCCCTACGTAGTAGCCAGGATGACTGAATTACTTGATGTTAAAAGTAACCACAAGGTATTAGAAATAGGCACTGGTAGCGGATATCAATGTGCAGTATTATCAATCTTAGCAAGGCGTGTATATACAATTGAAAGAATTAAAAATTTACATGAAGGCTCTAATAATGTTTTTGAGAAATTAAAATTAACTAATATTGTTTCTAAATATGATGATGGTAATAATGGTTGGATTGAACAAATACCTTTTGATAGAATAATATTTACAGCAGCATCAAAAAAAATAAATAATGAAATCTTTTCTCATATTAAAAATGAAGGAATTATTGTTTGTCCTATTGTTAAAAAAAATAAGCAAATACTTGTAAAATATACAAAACAAAATAATAAAATAATTTCTGAAGAATTTGATGATGTTTTATTTGTTCCAAATCTTCAAGGTGTAGTATAGATACTTTGAATATTTCGAATTTTATTTGAAGAATAAAAATAATATAAGATACCAATTATCCAATGAACAAGAGTTAACCCAATAAACATATAGATATAGTTTTCTTCTATAAAATTATTTACAAATAATATTACAATTATAGGCACTAATACAAACCTAAGTATGGCCATATACATTACTATTATTGCTTTTTTTAGTCCTTGGAATGAAGCATTAGAAATAAAGAAGAATGGAAAAGCTGGAAAACCAAGTGCGTATATTTTAAGATATATTGCTCCATAGTAAATTACTTCTTTATCATCAGTAAATAATCTCATTGAATCTTCTGCAGTTATGAATAAAATTAATCCTGCTACAGTTAATATTATTACACCAGTAATCATAGCTTTATTGTAAGTTTCTAAAATTCTTTCATAGTTTTTAGCGCCAAAATTCTGACCAACAATTGCGGTCACTGCTGTACTTAATCCTAACAAGGGTAAGAAAAGTAATTGCTCATATCTTCCGGCTGAGGAAAAACCTGCAATTGCATCATTACCAAAACGACTCACAAAAAATAATAATATATAAGATCCGAGAGCAATCATCATCAATCCTAATGCCGCTGGAATAGCCTGAAATGAAATTTCCTTAATTAAACTTAATTTAGGAATTAAATAATTTTTTTTAAAGTTTACAAAAATCTCTGTATTATAAATTTTATATAGTAAATATAACAGACCAATTATTTGAGATAGTATGGTAGCTATTGCTATTCCAGTTATACCCATTGGTGCAAATAATTCAAAATTAATTATTTTTCCTGTGATTAATATTGGATTTAAAATTATATTAAGAAAAAAACTAAAAATTAAAACGTTTCTATAACTTTTAGTATCTCCTAGAGCAGATAAACAAGAATTACATACCATGAGTAAAAGAATTATGATTGATCCTAAATAAATTACGTTCATATATAATGATGAAAGTTTAAGGGTTTTTGGATCATCATTTATAGATTCTAAAATTATATTTCCAAAATAAAGCCCAAAAATTGTTATACCTAAGCCCACTAAAATTGTTACAACAAAAGATTGTGAAAATGCATGACTCGCTTTTTTACTATTTTTTTCTCCTAAAGAATTAGCAACATTACTTGTTGTAGCTATGCTTAGTCCTATTCCAAGTCCAATAATTATAAAATACACAGGAAATGTTTGACCTATAGCTGCTAAAGCTGTTTCAGAAATCATTCTACCTGCAAAAATAGTATCAACTAAAGAATACAGATTATTAAATATAGTTCCAATTGAGGCTGGCAAAGCAATTTTTATAAATAGCTTATAGATATCTTCATCAAGTAAATTAATTTTTTCCATATTTATAAATGTCTTAATTTAAACCTAGTAATATTTTCCTCTTGTTTTAAAATATTTTGAATTTCGTGTATTACCTCTTTGAGGTTTTTCATTATAGATCTATTTGAAAAATTTATTAATAATAAGCCACTTCCCTGCATTCCAACATTGTCTCCATATTTCATAATAGGAACTTCAACATTGATAATATTACTTATCCCCTTTTTTCTAATATTCTGAATAAAGGAATCATTTTCCAAAATATTCAAAACTGGATACCATATTATGATTTTGGATTTTGAGAATAAATTATCAATATTATTTAGTATCTCCTCTATTTTTTCAAAATCATCCTTTATTTCATATGATGGATCTATAAATACAAAATAATTCTTGTCTTTATTAATTTTATTAAAAATAAAATTAAATCCATCAGCATTTAAAATTTTAGTATTGGTATATTTGCTTAAGTTTTTTTTTAATAATTCATATTCATTTTTGTGCAGTTCACAAAAAAATAATTTATCTTTTTCATTAGATATGGACGAGATAAATATAGGTGATCCAGGATAAAAATTATTTTTTCCAGTAATTTTAGAAATAGTTGAAAGATAATTTTTAATTAAAATATTATTACCTTTATAATTTTGTATCTTTTTAATTCCTTCTTTATACTCTTTATTTTTATCCATATATTTTGATATATATTTATAAATTCCATTACCAGAATGAGTATCAATATAACTTATTGAATTATTTACTTTTTTTTCAATATTATATAAGTAAAGCATTATAATGTGTTTCATAACATCTGCATGATTTCCAGCATGATATCCGTGTTTATAGCTAAGCATAAAAATAAAAAAAATTGTTGAAATTAATTTCTTATTAGTTATTTAATGTATTAAATTAATCAATATACAATA
Source organism: uncultured Alphaproteobacteria bacterium (assembly GCA_902538155.1). Taxonomy (GTDB): domain Bacteria; phylum Pseudomonadota; class Alphaproteobacteria; order HIMB59; genus CACPNW01. Next base: position 2,930 of record CACBDX010000001.1, on the reverse strand, counting down.
TTTATATAAGTTAAATAAATTTAATCCCCCAAAAAAAAAATAAGGAGAATAAAATATGCCAAGTGGTAAAATTAAATGGTTTAATCCGACCAAAGGTTATGGATTTATAGAAAATGATGATGGAGGAAAAGATGTTTTTCTTCATGTTTCAGCTTTAGAAGCTGCTGGTATTGATACTTTAGAAGAAGGTATGCCAGTTGAATTTGAAATCGGTGAAAACCGTGGAAAAGAAAACGCTATTAATATTAAGAAAAAATAATATTTAATTGAATTCAAACAAACTTTTAGAATGGATTGGCGTAACTACAGCCATCCTTTATTCCCTACTAGTTGCATTTAACATTGGATTAGAATTTATTGGCTTTTCATTATTATTGCTATCAGCAGTGTTAATTGGAATCTGGGCTTATAAATTAAAACACAATGGAATATTGTTTTTACAATTTTTTTACGCTGGTGCAGGTATTATAGGAATGTATAGATGGTTTGGATAAAAATATTTTTTTCATTTTTACTTTTATATTCCTCGATTGTATATTCTTCTGAATTGAATGAAGAAGAAGAGATGTACTTTAATTTTGTTGATTTAAATAATGATGGAGTTATTTCCTATGAAGAAATTGAACAATCATTAAATTTACTCTTTCAAATTATAGATCTGAATCAAGATAATAAAATTTCTCAAAATGAGATAAATGAATTAAAAAGCATAATTGAAACTTTAAGATGAGTATTTGGGGGAGAGTTATAGGAGGAGCAGCAGGATTTGCTATAGGAGGACCTATAGGGGCTATCTTAGGTGTAATGGCTGGGGGTGCTTTTGACAGAAGATCTAAATCAAAATCATCATTTAACTTCAATCGAATAAATAATAATCAAAAACAACAAATTTTTACATTAAGTTTTATTATTCTAGCTGCAAAATTAGCTAAATCAGATGGCATTGTATCAGATGATGAAATCAGAGCATTTAAAGAAAAATTTAAAGTTCCAAAATCTGAAATTCCTAAAGTTGCAAAAATATTCAATGAGGCAAAAAAAGATACATATGGCTATAAACAAATAGCAAATCAAGTAGGAGATTTATTTTCAGCTAATAAAATTTTATTGGAAGAATTATTAAATAATTTATTTTATATTGCTGCATCTGATGGAAAAGTATCTATTAGTGAGATAGATTTTTTAAGATCAATTTCTAAATCGTTTAAATTTAGTGAAAAAGATTTCCAAAGAATTTTCCAATCAAATTTAAAAAACAGTGAATCTGACCCTTACAAAATATTGGGTGTGAATAGATCAAGCACTGATAATGAAATAAGAAAAAAATGGATAAAATTAAATAAAGAACATCACCCAGATAATTTAATTGCCAAAGGTATGCCTAAAGAATTTATTAAACAATCTAATAAAGAATTAGCGGCTATTAATATTGCTTACGATAAAATTAAAGAAATTAGAGGAATTTCTTGATACCTAAAGATTTATCTGTCGATAATATTAGGAAAATTTATAAAAAAATTAGACCATTTATCAATCAAACCCCTTTTTTAAAGTGTCCTGATGATATTGATAATTATTTTTCTACTAATTTATTTTTTAAATGCGAATTTTTACAAAAATCTGGTTCATTTAAGGCAAGAGGTGCTATTAATAATATAATTTCTCAAGATCATAATAAATTTAATAAAGGAATTACAGCAGTTAGTGCTGGAAATCATGCGATCGCTGCTTCATTTGTGGCTAATCAATTTAAACTGAAAAATAAAATTTTCTTATACGAAAGTGCAAATAAATATAGAGTTCAAACTTGTAAAAATTATGGTGCTAACATTATTTTTACAAACCCAAAACAAGCCTTTCTTGATGCTGAAAATGCTAAAAATGAAGGTTACTATTTTATTCACCCTTTTGACGGCCCATTGACATTACAAGGTAGTGCTACCTTGGGATTAGAAATTGTAGAATATTTACAATTAATTAATACTAAAATTGACAATTTACTAATTTCAGTTGGAGGAGGGGGATTAATAAGTGGTGTTTCATCGTATATAAAACAATTTTATCCTAAGATTAAAATTATTGGCGTTGAACCTGAAAATGCTAATGGTTTAAATCAAAGTTTAAGAGCTACCAAACCACTAAATAATATTAATGTAAATAGTATTGCTGACAGTCTTTCAGCACCATTACATATGCAATATTCTTTTGATGTAGCAAAAGAAGTAATTGATGAAATGGTAACTGTTTCTGATGATGAAATGAAAAAATTTATGGTTTTTTGTTATAAAAAATTTAAGTTATTTCTTGAGCCCGCGTGTGTTGCTGGACTTGCTGCTTTAAAATATAAAATCAATAATAAGCTTATTGGCAAAAATACAATGGTGATATTGTGTGGCTCAAATATTGATAAAAAAACATGGTCAGATTTAACTAATTAATCTGGAAAATATAAAATACCACCACTTAAATTTTTTTTCACACCTGTAGTATTTTTATTACTTATTTCTAAATTTTTAAATGATCTCATGCCAATATACGCAAACATTTGAGCTTCTACTAAATCACCATTTATTTTATATTTATCAATAAGTTCAATTTTTTTATTAAGTTTATTCATTAATATTTCTTTGAGTAATTTATTTTTTCTTCCTCCTCCAGTAAGTAAAATTCTTTCAATCTTAAATTTTTTATTTTTTAATAATTCTTTAAACCCAATATAAGTCATGTAGTTAGCAGTCATTAACGCATCATATTTGTTCAATTTAATAAGCTTATTAAAATAATTTCTAAAATAATTTCTATCTAATGATTTTGGGAACTTTTTCTTAAAGAATTTATCTTTTTTGAATTTTTCGATTAATTTATTATCAATCTTACCTTTTCTTGCATAATTTCCATCATTATCAAATTTTTTTTTAAAAAAATAATTG